>CAZUZE010000102.1:0-7474 GCA_964624565.1 uncultured Robiginitalea sp. | reverse complement strand
ATATGTTTATCGCCCTGGTGATCGCCTATGGAATCATCGGACCCCTGAGAAACCTGCTAAAAAAGATCACCAATTATTTCATTAAATACCTCTATGAATGGGCGCACCGGGTTCCTGAATCCGAGTGGGGGCGCTTCAGTCTCCGGGCCCTGGCAAACCGGTGGGTGGAACACCAGCTGGGTCTCTCTATCTCCATGCGCAAATCTTCGTACTCATTCACCACTGCCCTTCGCAATGGCCTTAAGATCGGCCTGCCCTTTGCGGCCCTGCTCGCGGCCATCATGCCCGTCCTGGGAATGAGCTGGTACTTCGATACCGAAAACTGGGCCTCCGGGATCTGGGACGGGTATGCCGGGTCCAGGACGGAAGTCTGGCGGGAAGCCATGGTGGCGGCCAGTGGCGAAAAACCAGGGCCAGGTGCATTTAAACTGAAACCGGAAGGCCTCCCGGCCAGCGGGGATTTTTCCTTTGTCGTGGTCGGGGACCCCGGGGAGGGCGATGCTTCCCAGTTAATCCTGAAGGACCAGATTTTGGCGGTTTCCGAAAAACCCGATGTCAGGTTCGTGGTTATTTCCTCGGACATCGTCTACCCTTCCGGGGCCATGCGGGATTACGAGCGCAAGTTCTTCCTCCCCTTCAAGGGCCTCACCAAACCCATCTACGCCATTCCCGGGAATCACGACTGGTACGATGCCCTTGAGGGCTTCACCGCCACCTTCTTCACTCCCGAAGCAGCAGCCCGGGCCATGGAGGCGCGGATCGACAGCGATCGCGGCCTTACCCTGACGGACTCGGACAAAATCGGGGAGCTCATCCGGCAGGCAGCGTATCTGCGCAGGGAATACCGGATGCCGGCGGGCCACCAGAATGCACCTTTTTTCCAGGTTTCCAACGACCACTTTGTGTTCCTGGCCATCGACACGGGGGTTAGGCGCAAGGTGGACTCGATCCAGCTCGCCTGGATAAGGTCCGTGCTGGAGGCCTCAAAGGGGAAATACGTGATGGCGCTGCTCGGGCATCCATTCTACGCCATTGGGGAGTACCAGGGGGATATGAACCCGGATTTCAGGGCACTTCACCAGCTGCTGAGGGAGTACAAGGTGCCCCTTGTGATGGCGGGGGATACCCATGACCTGGAGTACTACCGGGAGCTGCCCCAGGACAATGACGGGCATACGATGCATCATTTTGTCAATGGAGGCGGCGGGGCCTACCTGAGTATCGGCGCGGCCATGGCCAGGGCGGAAGATTGGCCCACGAAGGACTGGGCCAATTATCCATCCTATGATCCCCTGGTAAAAAAAATAGATTCCCTAACCCCGGCCTGGAAATACCCGGCCTGGCTCTGGGTCAAGGAATTCGATGGATACCCCTTTTCCGCCGAGTGGCTGTCGGCCGCCTTTGATTACAACAACGCCCCTTTTTTCCAGAGTTTTATGGAAATCAGGGTTGAAAAATCGAGGAACCGCATCCGCCTGATCCCCTACGGGATCAACGGGCAATTGCGGTGGGGGGATTTTGAAACCGGGGGCCTGGGCAAACCCGGCAACGCGGGGCCTGACGACCTGGCCGAATGGATCCTTCCAATGGGGGCCTAAGGGCTGACCCTTCCTGTAGTCCGGGCCCGCCCGTTTCCAATCAATGCTTCATCGCTGCAGAAACCTGCGGGCAGGCTTCCCCTGCTTTCGGGGATCGCATGCCTGAGAGCGCTTGTGTAACGCAGGTAACTGCAGGGGTCAAGAAGGCAGGCGATCTTCGTCCCCAAAAAAAACATGGAACTTTTCGAAATTCTCGGCTTTGCCGGGGCCCTGTTGATCGGTGTTGTTCTCGGGTTGATCGGGGGTGGGGGGTCAATCCTTACCGTCCCCGTTTTGGTATATCTCATGCACATCAACCCCGTGACGGCAACCGCCTATTCCCTTTTCGTCGTTGGGGTTTCTTCCCTGGTCGGGGCTCTAAAAAACATCCAAAAAGGCCTGGTCGATTTTAAAACCGCCATCGTGTTTTCCATCCCCGCCTTTATCGCAGTATACGGCACCCGGAAATATTTGTTGCCCGCGATACCGGAGGTACTATTCGAAGTAGGTGATTTCACGGTAACCAAGGATATCGGGATCATGGTGTTTTTTGCCCTCATCATGCTCCTGGCCTCGGTATCCATGATCCGGGGAAGGTGCAAAAACTGCGATGATGACACGGCCCAGGTGGAATACAATTATCCCATGATCATCCTCGAAGGCCTGGTTGTTGGGGTACTGACCGGGATCGTGGGTGCCGGAGGGGGCTTTTTGATCATCCCTGCCCTGGTGATGCTGGCCAAGCTGCCCATGAAGAAAGCGGTGGCCACTTCCCTGTTGATCATCGCGATAAAATCCCTGATCGGATTTTTGGGCGATGTGCAAAACCTGGCGATTGACTGGAAGCTCCTGCTCTCCTTTACCGCCCTGTCCGTCATCGGGATCTTCCTGGGGATTTGGCTGAGCAATTTTATCAAGGGCTCCAACCTTAAAAAATCCTTTGGCTGGTTTGTGGTGATCATGGGCCTCTACATCCTGTACAAGGAATTGCTGGGGTAGTCCGGCAGCCCAGGCCCGGAAGACCCGGCTGAGTGGAGCCTGGCAATGGCCAGGTGAAAAGGCCGCCTTCCTTTTCACCTTTTTGGTCCTTATAGCCAACGACAACCGGCACAAAGAAGGCATGTCTTACCTGTCCCTCCCAGCCGTGGATTTTTAAAAGTTTTCGTCCAACCTGGGGATAGATTTTCTATCTTAAGGGAAATTTTAAAAGCATGGCACAATTCAGTCTAAAAGTCAACGGGGAAAGCCGCCAGGTGGATGTGGACCCCGCCACCCCCCTTCTGTGGGTGCTCCGGGATCATTTAAACCTTCCCGGCACAAAATACGCATGCGGCATTGCGGTATGCGGCTCCTGTACGGTGCACCTCGGTGGGGTGGCCGTCCGGTCCTGCCAGGTAACGGTCTCCATGGTGGGCAACCAGGAAGTAACGACCATCGAAGGGCTTTCCGAGAACGGCGACCATCCCGTACAGCAAGCCTGGCTTGAGGTGGATGTAGTGCAGTGCGGCTATTGCCAGGCAGGACAGATCATGTCCGCGGCAGCCCTTTTAAAAAACAATCCCAACCCCAGCGATGCCGAGATCGAAGGGGCCATGGCCGGCAATATCTGCCGGTGCGGCACATACGTGCGAATCAAAGAAGCGGTCAAGAAAGCCGCCGCCAATTCCTGAATCCTAAATCAAAAGCAATGACACTGGTAAAAACACAATACAACCGCCGCTCGTTCCTCAAAATATCGACGGCCGCCGGAGGAGGGATGCTGATCGGGTTCAACTGGATGATGAGCTGCACCCGGGCAGATGAAAAAAAACAAATCGCCATCCCGAACGAATGGTTTGAAATCAACGGGTATATCAAGATCGGGGACACCGGGCTGGTTACCATATATTCCCCGAACCCGGAGATCGGGCAGAACGTCATGACTTCCATGCCCATGATTGTGGCCGAGGAACTGGACGTGCCCTGGGACCATGTGGTGGTGGAACAGGGCATGCTCGACTCAGACGCCTTCAAGAACCCGCAATTTGCCGGAGGCAGCCTCTCCATCATGCTGGGGTGGGAACCCCTGCGCCTGGCCGGGGCTACCGGCAGGCAGATGCTGCTCGAGGCCGCCGCCCGCGAATGGGGGGTACAGGCGTCAGACCTGACGGCCAGCGAAGGGGTCATCAGGGAAAAAAATGGGGAACGGAGCATCGACTATGGCCAGATCGCTTCCAAAGCCGTGGGGATTGAAGTGCCCGAGGAGGTCGCCCTCAAAGACCCCAAGGACTTCAAGCTCATCGGCACCTACCAGAAAAATGTGGAAGGCCCCAAAGTGGTGACCGGAAAACCCCTCTTCGGGGTGGATTTCGAGCGGGAAGGCATGAAGCTTGCCATGATCGTGCAGCCCCCCTCTTTCGGCATGGCCCCCGTGGATTTCAACAAGGACGAAATCCTGAAAATGAAAGGGGTGCGTGACGCGTTTATCATCGACACCTCCTTTGAAGGAGGCGACTGGAGCAGCGCCAATGCCTTTCCGAAAATGATTGCCCTGGTGGGGGATACCACCTGGGAGCTCATGCAGGCCAAAAAGGCGGTAAGGGCTACCTGGGAAACCCTGAGTGAACCGGAGGATTCCAGGCTGCACGCCAGGCAGCTGGAAGAAGCGGTATTGTCCGGCGAATCACAGGAAAGCCGCAGGGACGGGGACCCCGAGAGTGCCTTCTCCAATGCTGCCAAAGTGATTGAACGGACCTATACCGCGCCCTTTCAGCCCCACAACACCATGGAGCCGATGAACTTCTTTGCCCACGTTACAGGGGACAGGGCCGAACTCTTTGGCCCCACCCAAACCCCCAACTCCATGCGGGATGCCGTTTCCAAGATGCTGGGCATCCCGGCGGAGAACATCTCTGTGGGCATGACCCGGATGGGAGGTGGTTTCGGCAGGAGGCTTTATACCAATTTCGGCCTGGAGGCAGCGGCCATATCGAAAAATTCCGGCCTGCCGATAAAGCTGATCTACACGCGTGAAGACGACATGACCAACGGCATTTTCCGCCCGGCCTACCGTTCCACCTACCGGGCCGCCCTGAACGAAAACAATGAGCTCATCGGATTCACGGTGCGGGGTTCCGGCATCTCCGAAGGCCCGGTTTTTCCTAACCGCTTTCCCGCAGGGGCCGTTGAGAATTACGAGGCCCATACCATCATGGTTCCCTCCAATATCTCCACAGGGGCCTGGCGCGCCCCCAGATCCCATTTTACTGCCGGGGCCGAACAGGCTTTCCTGGATGAAGTGGCCGAAGCAGCCGGAAAGGACCCTATAGACTTCCGTCTCGAGCTCTTCGAGCGGGCCAAAACGGATCCCGTGGGCGAAAAATATGAATATGACCCGGACCGCTATGCCGGGGTGCTCAAACTCGTGAAGGAGAAATCCGGATGGGGTACGGACATGCCGGGCGTGCACCGTGGGGTGGCCGCATATTTCTGCCACAACAGCTATGTGGCCGAAGTGATGGATTTGGCCATGGAAAACGGCCAGCCCCGGATCAAGAAAGTATGGTGCGCCGTGGATTGCGGGATCGTGATCAACAAAGAGGGTGCCATCAACATGATACAGGGTGGGGTTGTGGACGGCGTGGGCCATGCGATGTACAGCGAGCTCCTGTTCGAAAACGGGGCAGCCGTACAAAACAATTTCAACACCTATCAGCTGATCCGGCACAACCAGGCCCCCGAAGCCATCGAAGTGTTCTTTGTGGAGAGCGACGTGGCCCCCACAGGCCTGGGTGAGCCCGGCCTGCCCCCTGCCCCTGGCGCCCTTGCCAATGCCCTTTACAAGGCCACCGGGAGGCGGTATTACAACCAGCCGTTTACGACGGACCGGGAGGTTATTGGATAACCCCCCTGGAGTTAAAAACCCGGCAAATGAAGCAATTGACAGTGGTATTCTCTGTACTCCTGCCCCTTTTAATCTATACCCAGGAGCCGGACTATATGGTGACCTCCTTGATGGATGAAGGCATGAAGGCGCCCAACACCCATCATATGGGGGAAGCGTGGCTCAACTTCCTGGTCGAGGCGGGAGGGGATTTCATGTACAACATCACCCAGGCTACCTTTAGTGCAAATTCAACATTGGACTGGCATAAACACGCCACCCCTCAGGTGCTGATCATTATTGAGGGTGCGGGCTACTATCAGGAAAGGGGCAAAGAACCGGTGGTCCTCAAAAAGGGCGATGTCATAAAATGCGAAAAGGACACGGAGCACTGGCACACCTCAACTGCAGAAACCGATGTATCGTATATCGCGATTTACGGGAGTGAGCCCACGGTATGGACCGAGAAGCTCACGCGCGAATATTACGATAGCGTTGCTGAAAAATTGAAGAAGTAATCAGGGAACCCTGCCCTTCTTTGTCAGGGCCATTGGTACGCCCATGGCAATGCAGTCGCCGGGTCCGGGCGGCATCCTGTGCTAAAAGATCTTTTCCCACGAGCGCTGAAGGTCCAGGCGGATTCCCAGTGTAAACACATCCGGGGCATCGATTCCGAAGGAATTGATCCCCTTACCAAACCGGAACTCGGCATATAGATAGGCGAAGCGGGATGGTTTGTACTCCCCGCCGATCATGTAGAACTGCCGCTTGAAATCACCGCTTATGGGGAGTCCTTCCACATCCGGGAAGTACCCGTTAAACCCCGCGAGGATCGAATACTTGGGCCGCATGAATTTACCGAAAAACTCAAATCCCCTGGCGTCGAAGACCACGGCCAGCAGGTCCTCTTCCACGAGTGTCCGGGTCAGGTCCCCATTGGTGTGGTTCGCGTACACAGCCCCAAGAAGAAGGCTCCTGCTACTATAGGAGACCCCCAGGGCGAGGTACTCCGGCTGGGCGCCGAATCCAATGGTATTATCAATTAAAAAATCATCAAAATACGCTTTGTTGTAGGCCGCCCCGGCATTTAATCCTCGCAGGATTTCCAGCTGGGCACTGAAGGCGAACCCGTCGAAGAAATAGCCGTTTGCCAAGGAGCGCATTTGCACCTGACCCCCGACCTGGAGAGGGCCGATTTTGTTCCGGTAGGACAGCGCCTGGTTTGCCCGGCCTGTACCCGTTTCGCCCCCATCGGAACTCGCTACGTAGGTAGCACTCCCCTGGCCTACGAACACGTTGAACTTGTCGGTATATCCCGTAATGTCGTAAAAAACGCTCCATTGTTTGCCAACCTTAAGGACCCCGTAGTCCCCGAAATCCGCCCCGAGGTAGCCCAGGCGGGTGGAAAACACCGGCAGGCGCTCGGACTCGTCGAACCGGATAAACCCACTATTTGTGCTGGCATCCGCATTGAGGAGCTGGGCGCTCCGGAAGAGGTTAATGGCCAGTTCTGCACCCACAAAATAACGGACTTTTCCTTTGTGAACCGATAGTTCAAAACCGATGCGGGAGGCGTTTTCCTGAATTTCAGCCTGTTCGTTCAGCACGGCGATATGGCCCCGAAAACTGCCGTAGGGCGCTATTGCGATTTTTGCAGAGTCCGGATGTACGGAATCCCGATCCCCGGACTGGGCAAAAGCCATGTATGGAACTGACAATGACAGAAGAAAAAGGAACCTGGTGAAATTCCTGGTCATTGGTGCTATCGATGGAATCCATTCAATCTTCAAAATGGACTTCTCAAGAAGCCGGGGTTTCTCAGTGTACAAGGTTTTTGCCCAAATTATTTTAGAGTATGCCATGCAAGAATTGCTTTTTGGGTCCTAGGATACCGGAAAGACTGCCCGTTTGTGATTCAACCCTGCCTGTAAGTTTAAAGGTATAAAAAATACACGGCTCGAAAGGGCTCCGGGGCATAAGCCCAAAAGCGCTTCAAAAGCAGGTACCCTTAAGACGCATTCTTTGGAACCTGTAT
>CAZUZE010000101.1:0-7494 GCA_964624565.1 uncultured Robiginitalea sp. | reverse complement strand
CCACTGGGAAATGTATAGTAGAACCTGTGGAAGGTCGTTGGGGGTATGGGGATTTCCACCCGCTGCTCCTCTTCCCGGGAATCTGCCGGAAAGGCCACTAAATCTAACCTCCTGAGGCCGTAGTCGTCCGACACCGTGCCCGCAAAGAACGCCAGGTTCGCATTGAGAGAATCCAGCTCTACCTCTACCTGAATTTCCGGGGACTCATCGGGGATTACCTCGATGCGGTAATTCAGGCGGTCGAATTCAGGGATTTGCGCATTCGAGGCACTGATGGCATAGGGGGTTGTGCGGAAAATACGTCGGGTGAACCGGGCCCCTTCCCCTTCTGTGCCTGTAATAAGCATTGTATCGGGATCCGTATACCGGATGCTGTCGGCGTGAATCGTTTTGATGTCCCACCGGATGCGGGTCCCTTCCGGGACCGAAGCATTTCCGGTTCCCAGGGCACTGTTCCCAGGCATTCCGAGGTATTCCGGGTATGCAAAAAACATTTCGAAACGGTCGATGACCGGAACGCGGATCACCTCAAGGGTATAAGGCCTTGAGGATACACCGGCCGCCTCGAAATAAAAATCCATTTCCTTCAGGGGCGGTCGCAACGTATATTCATAATGCCCATCGCTGCGCTCCATGATTATCGGGGAACCCTCCAGCATCAGGCGCACCTGATCTGGTTGAACTTCGCCCCTTGTACCGACCCTGAGGACAAAGGTCTGGTCCTCCCGGGTCTGAAGAGGTCCGCTCAGGAGCTCAAAGGCAAAAGGGGCCGGAGGTTCATAGGCCAGGTCGTAATTGACAACCCGTTTGTAGGAATACAGGAATTCCATGCCGTTTCCGCTTATCCAAATCAGGGCCATCACCACAATGGGCAGCAGGGCGTATTTTGAATATTTGTAGGCCTCCTTCATTGAGACCGCCATCTGGAAGGGCACTCCGGAAAGCGCTGCGGAACGCTGTTCGATGCTCGCCAGCAGCAAATCGGATTTGTCAGGGCTTTCGGCCAGCTCAAGCAGGTTATAGAGCTTATCGCTGACTTCCGGGAAATGCTTGCCGATCAACCTGGAGGCTTCTTTTAGCGTAAGGCCCCTTCGAAGCCGGAGCAGTTGCAAAACAGGGGAAAGGATATAGCTTGAAAACAAAAAGACTTCAAGGGCCAGGCCCGACCAGAGCAAGAAACTTCGGTACCGGGAATCCATCCATAGCAGATATTCGATCCCCCCAACGCACAACAGGAGCAACCCGCCCAAAAAAAGAAAGAGGAACATTCCCTTTAACAGGCGCCGCATATAATAGCGCGAAGTGAAGACTTCGAGTTTCTCCAGGATGTGGTGGTAACCCTCCAAAATTCATATCTTTAATACCAAGATACTACCCTGCTTTGAATTCAATGTCCAAAAACATGTTAAAGCTAAGATGAATTCGCTGAAGTACCTGGCCGCTTTCACCATACCGATTTCCGCATTTATTGGAATCCGCATGGAAAGCTACTGGAGTTTTACCACTCCGGTGTACGCCTTTCTGATCATCCCCTTACTGGAGGTCCTGCTGGCTCAGGATGCCTCAAACCTGCCCGAAGAAACCCGGGAGGAAGAACGTATAAACCCCATATACGACCTGATGCTGTATGCAAATGTACCCATCGTTTTCTCCCTGATCTGGATGGTTGGGAGCAAGGTTTCCCTGGGGGCATATGAGCCTTTCGAATATGTGGGCTTTGCCCTGTCGCTTGGGATTGTGCTGGGCACCAACGGGATCAACGTGGCCCACGAGCTCGGCCACAGGCAGGACTCACCCGAACGATTCCTCGGCAAACTGCTGTTGCTGCCCAGTTTCTATATGCATTTCTTCGTAGAGCATAATTACGGGCACCACCTGAATGCCGCAACGCCCGAAGACCCTGCCACGGCCCGATACAACCAAACGGTATATAATTTCTGGTTTACCTCCGTAACCCGGCAGTATGTCAGCGCCTGGCATATTCAAAAGGATTTGCTCCTCAAACAGGGGAAGGGGTTCCTGTCACTGCAAAATGACATGTTCTGGTATTTGATATTCGAATTCCTGTATGTCGCACTGCTCTATGGGCTTTTCGGGGGGTTCACTGCCCTTTTTCTAGTTGTTTGCGGGGTTATTGGGTTCCTGTTGCTTGAAACGGTGAACTATATCGAACATTACGGCCTGATGCGCCTGAAAAGGCCCTCAGGGCGCTATGAACGCGTGAAGGAGGTTCACTCCTGGAACAGCAACCACGTGATCGGCCGAATCGTCCTATACGAACTAACCCGGCACAGTGACCACCATTTCAAGTCCTCCAAAAAATACCAGCTCCTCGATTACCACAACACGTCCCCGGACATGCCCTACGGATACCCCACCTCTATGGTGCTTTCTCTCATCCCGCCGCTTTGGTTCCGGATCATGAATCCCAGGATACCCCCGGAGATGAAGCCCGTATAAGGTTCGGGTTGCCAGTTGGGATGCGCTGTCTATCTTTGTGCCATATTGAACTGCTATGAAAAATAAGGTACGCGTCCGCTTTGCGCCCAGCCCGACCGGGCCCCTGCATATAGGCGGGGTCCGAACTGCACTCTACAACTATTTGTTCGCCAAAAAGCACGGGGGTGATTTTATCCTGAGAATTGAGGACACGGACCAGAGCCGCTATGTCCCCGGTGCGGAAGAGTATATTTCCGAAGCCCTGAACTGGCTGGGGATCCCCCCGGATGAAGGCCCCGTGGCCGGTGGGGATTACGGGCCGTATCGCCAGAGCGAGCGGGTGGCGCTGTACCGGGAACATATCGAATCGCTCATCGGCTCCGGATGGGCCTACTACGCCTTTGACACCGAAGCAGAGCTGGACTCCTTGCGGGAGGCGTGTGAAAAGGACGGGGAAACGTTCATATACAACTGGCGGAACAGGGAACAACTAAACAACTCCCTGACCCTCCCAGCGGCCGATGTCGCAGGGCGGATTGCCTCGGGAACACCCTATGTGATCCGGTTCAAGTGGCCTCTGGATACGGTCGTCCGGTTTGACGACCTGATACGGGGTCGCATTCAGATCGACGCCAACACCCTGGATGACAAAGTGCTCTTCAAGAGCGACGGCATGCCAACCTACCACCTGGCCAACGTGGTGGACGACCACCTGATGGAAATCTCCCATGTGATCCGCGGGGAAGAATGGCTGCCGTCGCTGGCGCTCCACTGCCAGCTTTACATCGTCTTCGGATGGGAAGCGCCCAGGTTTGCCCACCTTCCGCTGATCATGAAACCGACCGGAAAGGGAAAATTGAGCAAGCGGGATGGTGAGAAGCTCGGGTTTCCCGTATTCCCGCTCCAGTGGAAAGAAAGTTCCGGTTACAGGGAATCGGGGTATTTTCCCGAGGCGGTCCTCAATTTTCTAGCCTTGTTGGGATGGAACCCAGGGACGGAGCAGGAGCTTTTCACTTTGGAGGATCTGGTTCAAGCCTTTGAACTCAGCCGGGTGCAAAAATCGGGGGCCCGCTTTGATCCGGACAAAAACACCTGGTTTAACCACCAGCATTTGCAGCTTAAGACGGATGCGGCGCTTGCGGCACTGTTCAGGCCGGTTGTCTCAGCACACCAGGTGCCGGAAGAGCGCCTTGCCGCCCCTTACCTCGAATCGGTAGTTTCCCTAATCAAGGACCGGGCTTCCTTCGTGAAGGACTTCTGGGAACTGGGCTCCTACTTTTTTGAAGCCCCCAAAGACTTCGATGAGAAAGCGGTTCGAAAGCAATGGAAGCCGGATACCCCCAAGCGGATGGAAGAGCTGACGGGGCTGCTGGAAACCACAGAGCCGTTCAGCGCTGCGCATGCCGAACAGGTGGTCAAAACTTGGATTGAAGAAGAGGCCCTTGGCTTTGGACAGGTTATGCCCCCGCTGCGGTTGTCGCTGGTGGGTGCCATGAAGGGCCCGCACCTTTTTTCGATCATGGAGCTCCTCGGGAAGGAGGAAACGATTTCCCGGATCCGGTATGCCATCTCCCATATAGGGCCGGTGTAAATTGTTGTAACAAAATTAAGGCCCTTGCGACTTATAAATGGACAGGTCTTTGTACCTTTCTGTAGTAAGACTGGGTAAATTTCAATTTTCGGTTATGGCAAATTTTTTCTTCTGGATTCCGGTCCTGGTTATCGCGGTGCTGGTCCTGTTGGGCACTTTCTTTGTCGTCAAACAACAAACAGCTGTTATCCTTGAGCGTTTCGGGCGTTTTCAAAGCATCCGGCATTCGGGGCTGCAACTAAAAATTCCCCTCGTCGACCGGATTGCGGGACGGGTAAGCCTGAAGATCCAGCAGCTCGACGTCATCGTGGAGACCAAAACCCTGGATGATGTCTTTGTAAAACTAAAGATCTCCGTACAGTATGTGGTGATCCGGGAAAAGGTATATGAGGCCTTTTACAAGCTGGAGTATCCCCACGAACAGATTACCTCCTACGTGTTCGACGTGGTGCGGGCGGAAGTGCCCAAAATGAAACTGGATGATGTATTTGTGAAAAAGGACGACATCGCCATCGCGGTCAAGTCAGAATTGCAGGACGCCATGCTCGATTACGGGTATGACATCATAAAAACCCTTGTGACCGATATCGATCCGGACGCGCAGGTTAAGGCCGCTATGAACCGGATCAACGCAGCCGAACGCGAAAAAATCGCCGCCCAGTTTGAAGGGGACGCCGCCCGGATATTAATGGTCGAAAAGGCCAAGGCCGAAGCGGAAAGCAAGCGCCTGCAGGGGCAGGGGATTGCAGATCAGCGCAGGGAAATAGCCCGCGGACTGGAAGAATCTGTAGAGGTCCTGAACAAAGTCGGGATCAATTCACAGGAGGCCTCCGCCCTGATCGTGGTGACGCAACACTACGACACCCTGCAGGCGATAGGGGAAGAGACCAACACGAACCTCATCCTGCTGCCAAACTCCCCCCAGGCGGCCAGTGACATGCTGAACAATATGGTCGCCTCTTTTACGGCCAGCAACCAGATCGGGGAGGCTATGAAACGGCAAAAGCCCCGTGACGGGGCTTCCAGGTCAGAATAGTCGGGCTGGCAGCGGGCCAACAGGGCGCTATTTCCGAAAACGCCGGAGGAGGTACCCCAGGAGCCAGGAAATAAGGAATTTTTTCAGCATTCCGGAACCCAGCAGCGACAGCAGCTCGGGAGGCCTGAAGTGTTCCTTTATATCCGCCACGTCTCCTTTCATGCGCTCCCTGGCGATTTGCCTTCTGAGGTTCAGGATCCTGATGTCCTTATCCACTTCTTCGAAAGAATTGTACGTCCGGCCCATTAGTGGTCTTCAAAATAATCCTTGGAAAACTTGCGCAATACTGGTGCCTCGAGCCTGCCCCTCAAAGCATACCCGATTGCTCCTAAAACCAGATAAAGCCCGCCCACAATCAAAAACCCATAGGTATTATTGCCGAGGAGGCTACCTATTTCAAGGGAGGCTGCTATGGACAGGAAGAAAACCGCCAGGGACCCGAGGGACCCCACAAAGAGCACAACAGCAAGGGCGATAACCGCCCTCATTACAAACTTAAAGGTCCTAAGTTTGTAATACTCCGCAGTGCTTTCCAAATATTCCCTTGCCGCTTCCTGAGTGTCGGTAAGGTCGGTTTTTAGCTCTTCAAACGCCATTCCTATTTCTGGAGTTGGGCATTCTTTTTACGAAGTTCCTCCAGTTTGGCTTCAAGGCTGGCGATGATGTCATCCGCCCGATAGCTCATTTTGGAGATCGTTTCCTCGAGCTTCCTGTCGAATTCCGCCTTCTGCTTTTCTGCTGAGACGGTTATCTCGTCACGTGCGCGTGTTACCTCGCCCAAAAGTTCATCGGAAGCTTCCCGGGCTTTCTCCTTTATGCGTTTCCGGGTCTTTCCCCCCTCATCGGGTGCGTAGAGAATCCCCGCACCAGCTCCGATAGCAGCGCCAACGAGCAGCGCCAACAATACAGATCCACTGTCACTTGCCATAATTTCAGATTTTTAATGTTAATTTTCATTTTCCCGTTCAAAAACGAGGACCGTTAAGATACACAAAAATCAGTGGCTTTCCCAGCGTTGCCCTGAGAAATCAAACCCCTTAAGGGTTTGTTCACAGCGGAGTTGCCCCCCGCGGTACATGGCGGAGCAGACCTCCCGATCCACTCCGCTTAAGGGGTATTCTCTCGCCTGATAGGTGACGGGGACATCGCCCTTCTTCAGAAGTGAGGATCCCCTGCGGATAACCCCCGGTCAAAACCGCCAATGGATTCCCAGTGGGGATCAGTCCTTTTCTTCAATCCTGGCCCAGGTATCCCTGAGGGTAACCGTGCGGTTGAATATAAGGTGTCCCGGGCGGCTTTCTGTATCCACACAAAAGTATCCGAGCCGCTGGAACTGGTAACGCTCGCCGGAGGTTGCCCCTTGCAGCCCCGGTTCGAGTTTTCCCGTAACGGAAGTCAGGGAATCCGGGTTGATAAAATCAGTAAAATCCCGATCGGTATGTTGATCCGGGGTAGGGTCTGTGAACAACCGGTCATAAAGCCGGACTTCCGCCTCAATGGCGTGCTTCGCAGAAACCCAGTGGAGAGTTCCCTTGACCTTGCGCTGGCTTTCCTCCGTCCCGCTGCCGCTTTTGCTTTGAGGGTCATAAGTACACAAAACTTCCAGGATCCTGCCATCCTGATCCTTCCGGACCTCATCCGCCCGAACGATGTAGGCGTTCTTAAGCCGGACTTCTCCCCCGGGTTTCAGCCGGAAAAACTTGCGGTTGGCCTCTTCGCGGAAATCCTCCCTTTCTATGTAGAGTTCCCTGGAAAATGGGATTTCACGCGTACCTGCCGCGGGATCCTCCGGGTTGTTCTCAGCCTGCAACCACTCCTCCTTTCCTTCCTCGTAATTCGCAATGATGAGCTTGATGGGGTCGAGCACCGCCATAACGCGGGGCGCTGATTTATTGAGGTCCTCCCGCATATAGAAATCCAGCACTGCCACATCCACCACGTTCTCGCGTTTGGCGATTCCGATGGCGTCCGCGAAATTCCTCAGGGCCGCCGGGGTACACCCTTTTCTTCGCAAACCTGAAATAGTGGGCATCCTCGGGTCGTCCCAACCGTTTACGAAACCTTGTTCTACCAGCTGAAG
This sequence comes from uncultured Robiginitalea sp., assembly GCA_964624565.1. GTDB lineage: Bacteria > Bacteroidota > Bacteroidia > Flavobacteriales > Flavobacteriaceae > Robiginitalea. The sequence goes on along the minus strand of CAZUZE010000101.1, from coordinate 348 downwards.
GAGCTTGCGCTTGCTCACTACTGTATGGCTCAGGTTCCGCCTGGCGAATTCCCTCTGTTTCGGCCTTACGGTTCCCGGTGAGACAACCTGATCGAGAAACCAGTCATACAGCTCCCGATGGGGCGCAAACTCGAGGGTACAGAGGCTGTGGGATACCTGTTCTATATAATCGCTTTCCCCATGCGTCCAATCGTAAAGTGGATAAATACACCAATCGGTATTTGTCCGGTGGTGGGAGCGGTGCAGGATGCGGTACATCACCGGGTCCCGCATCAGCATGTTCGGGGAGGCCATATCGATCTTAGCCCGGAGGACATGGGCTCCTTCAGGAAATTCCCCCTCCTTCAT
>CAZUZE010000100.1:2699-7570 GCA_964624565.1 uncultured Robiginitalea sp. | reverse complement strand
ATTTCCTGGTGGGCATCGCCGGGTTGGAGCAGACCTGGACCCCGGATGCCTTTGTGGAGACCACAGTGGCTGAATTGCGGGAAAAGATCGGAAGCGATAAAGTGATCCTGGGGCTTTCAGGCGGGGTGGACTCAACCGTTGCGGCCGTGCTCCTGCACCAGGCTATCGGAAAGCACCTGCACTGCATCTTTGTGAACAACGGGTTGCTTCGCAAAAATGAATTTCAAGAAGTACTTGACCAGTACGAGCATATGGGGCTGAACGTCAAAGGTGTGGATGCTTCAAAGCGGTTCCTGGATGCCCTGAAGGGGGAGGCCGATCCTGAGAAGAAACGCAAAATTATCGGACGGGTCTTCATCGAAGTTTTTGACGACGAGGCCCATAAGGTGGAAGACGCCAAATGGCTCGCGCAGGGTACGATCTATCCGGATGTGATCGAGTCCGTTTCGGCCACCGGGGGCCCTTCTGCCACCATCAAGAGCCATCACAACGTCGGCGGCCTTCCGGATTTCATGAAGCTTAAAGTGGTGGAACCCCTGAAAATGCTCTTTAAGGACGAGGTCCGAAGGGTAGGGGCGAGCCTGGGCGTCCCCGACGAGCGCCTCGGGAGGCATCCTTTTCCGGGTCCGGGACTGGCCATACGCATCCTCGGGGACATCACACCTGAGAAAGTCGAAATCCTTCAGGAGGTAGATCACGTATTTATTAAAGGACTTATGGATTGGGGGCTCTACGACCAGATCTGGCAGGCAGGGGCGATCCTGCTCCCGGTGCAGAGCGTCGGGGTCATGGGCGATGAGCGCACTTATGAAAAATGCGTAGCTTTACGTGCAGTGGAGAGCACCGACGGCATGACGGCGGACTGGGTGCACCTCCCCTATGAATTCATGCAGAAAGTCTCGAACGATATTATCAACAAAGTGCCGGGAGTCAACCGGGTGGTATACGACATCAGTTCCAAGCCCCCGGCCACTATCGAATGGGAATGATTATGAGGTTTGCACAGCATTGGTTTTTACTGGGTTGCCTTATCCTGATGTGCGGTTGCAAGGCAAAGGCACAGCAGTTCCGGACGCATGCGGTTGTGCCGGGCGAGACCCTGGAATCCGTCGCGCAGCAGTACCGGGTAACCCCGGAGGACATCCTTAAGTACAACAAGGAGCTGCAACCCGGAAGTGCCCTGAGGCCAAGGACGGTACTGGTCATTCCCCAACCGGGGGCTGCTGCCGTTGCCGAGGGTGGGGGTCAGAGGGTTGTATCCGACACGACGGACCAGGAAAAGCCAATCGGCTTCCAGTCGCACCGGGTTCGTAAAAAGGAAACCCTCTACAGCATTTCCCGCCGGTATGAAATCTCGGAAGAGCGCCTCAAGAGATACAACCCGGACCTGTATTCAAAATCCCTTCAAAAGGGGATGATGTTGCGTATCCCACGGTATGCACCGGGTACCCATCCGGACATTGAAGTATCGGAAATTGAACTGGTCACCTATAAGGTCCAGCCGCGGGAGACCCGCTGGAGCATCGCCCATAAATTCAAAATCACGGTGGACAGCCTGGAGAAACTCAACCCGGAGCTCCCGGAAAATACGAGCTATCTCGCCACCGGGCAGGAGCTGCAGCTTCCCAGGCCTGCCGGGAGTGAAATCATGCAGGAACCCCCGACCCTGTACACCACATTCACCGTGCCCCCGAAGCAAACCCTTTACAGCCTGAGCCGGGAGTACGGGATTTCCCGGGAGGAGATCCTGCGCCTGAACCCTGAGATCGTCGAGCGCGGCGGGCTCAAGGAGGGGATGGTGCTGAGGCTGCCTGAGAAAAAAACGGCATCCCTGCCCGAAAGCGAGTACGTCTTTTATGAGGTGCAGCCGAAACAGACCCAGTATTCCCTGACCCGTGAGCTCGGCATCGGGTATGCGGACCTGCTGGGGGCGAACCCGGAAATCGCCTCGGGGCTCAAGGCCGGGATGGTGCTGCGCATCCCCAGGGAAAAGGCCGCGAACCTGGAAGTCAAAAATGACCTGATCCTGGCTCCTTTCAGCCTGAGGGACAGCATCAATACCGCAAACATCCCCAGGATCCTGGTGCTGCTGCCGTTCCGCCTGGACCGCCTCGACCTCAATGACGGGGAGGGCACCCAGAAGCGCATCGAACAGAACAATGCCCTGCAATACAGCCTCGGGCTGTATTCGGGGTTCCTGGTAGCCCTGGATTCCATCGCGGAGCTCGGGGTTTCGGTCGAGGTGAAAACCCTGGACACCGAGCTCAGCACGGCCCGGGTCAAAAAACTGCTCATGGAGGAAAACCTCGGGGCGTACAGCGCCATCCTCGGACCCCTTGCCCCGGAGGCGGTGCGGGAAGTGGCTGCAGTGGCAGCCGATCTCAACGTGCCTGTGCTGGCCCCTTTGCCCATAGCGGAGCAGCTGCCCATGGAGAATCTGTTTTATTCCTTTACCCCTGAGGACCGTTTGCGCTCCCACATGCTCCGGTTTGTCAAATCCCAGGTGACCGATCAGAAAATCCTGGTGATCTCCGACCAGAAGAACCAGGACGCCGAAATGCAGATCCTCGAGGCCTTCCCTTCGGCAAGCCTGATAGAACTCAGGCAAGAGGAGAAGAACATCTCCCTGGACCGGGACGTTTTGGTTGCCAAGCTCTCCCAGGAGGCTGAGAACTGGATTTTCGTCGAGACAGACGACTTCAAGATCGCCTCCAGCGTGAGCTCCATTTTGAACTCTGCAAATTCGGACTCCACGCGTATCCGGATGCTGACGACCCATAAGAACAAAGCTTTCGAGAACGAGGTCATTTCCGTGCCCCACCTCTCCAACCTCAAGTTTACCTTTCCGTCAGTGACCCGTGAGGACACTACCCCGGCTTTTGCACAGAGGTACCGCCGGCGATTCAGCGGGGAACCCGACAGGTATGCCGTGCGCGGTTTTGACATGGGGATGGACCTCCTGCTGCGCCTGGCCTATGATTTGGACCTTTTCAGTGTCGCGGACCAGATCGGCGAGACCGTGTATACGGGCAATAAATTCAACTACTGGAAAGACTGGCAATCCGCCTATTACAATACGGCATCGTATATCCTGATGTACGAGGACCTGCAAATAAAAGAGCTAAAAGACCCATGACCTCAAAAGTAGAATACAAGGGGCAGCTGCGCACGACCTGCACGCATCTGAAATCAGGGGACCAGTTCACCACAGACGCCCCTGTTGACAACCACGGACTGGGACAGGCCTTCAGCCCCACGGATACTGTTGCCACGGGCCTGGCAAGCTGCATGCTGACCATGATGGGCATCCGCTTCGGGGAAAGGCAGGGGGAGCTCCAGGGGGCCTACGGGGAAGTGACCAAGCACATGGCGGCCGATCCCAGGCGGATTTCCCGGATTGAAATCGACCTGTACCTCCCTTCAGGGCTTTCCGAAAAAGACCGCAAAGTGCTTGAAAAAACAGCCTACACCTGCCCGGTCTGGTTCAGCCTGCACGAAAACATCGAAAAGGAAATCCGGTTCTTTTGGACCCTCTGAAGGCCCTTTTGTACTGTTTTTGGCTGCTGTCGGCTTCCCTCCAGGCACAGGAAGAAGGTGCGATCCCATGGGGCCCGGGTAGTCAGTTAAGTTGGGCGGACTTCAAAGCCAAACCCCCTGCCCATAAAAAGGTGGCCGCCACTACGGCGAGTGGGATCAGTTATACTTTTAAGACAAACGGGCTCCCGGGTTCCTACACCCTGGACTATGAAGTAACTGCTTTTTTTTACCCGGAAAAATCCTGGTACCATCCGGAACTATGCGACCCGCCGGTCCTCAGGCACGAACAGCTCCACTTTGACATTACCGAACTCCACGCCCGAAAAATGCGAAAACTGCTTTCGGGAAGGACTTTTGGCGGAAATGTGCGGGCGGAGGTCCGGCGGCTGTTTTCAGATATCAACCGTGAACTCTCAGCCTTTCAGGAGCGGTATGACCGGGAAACGGATTATTCCAGGGACCTTTTGGCCCAGGAGCGGTGGGAACGAAAAGTTGCAGAATTACTTGAGCAATCCCGCAACTAGGGACCCCTCGGGGTGCATTGTACTTCCCGTAGAGGAATGTTTTGTCAACAACGGGTGAAAAAGCCCGGGGCCCCTGCCTTAAATCCTGCGGTTATTTGTACCTTTGAACCCCGTAACAAAACATGCGCACATGCCTGCTACCAAGTACATTTTCGTTACGGGAGGTGTCACCTCATCACTCGGGAAGGGAATCATTGCCGCCTCTCTGGCTAAACTACTGCAAGCCAGGGGCTATCGGACCACTATTCAGAAACTGGACCCCTATATCAACGTGGATCCGGGAACGCTCAACCCTTATGAACACGGGGAGTGCTATGTGACCGATGACGGTGCCGAGACGGACCTGGACCTGGGGCATTACGAACGGTTCCTGAATGTGCGTACCTCCCAGGCCAACAACGTCACCACGGGGCGCATCTACCAGAGTGTTATCGAAAAGGAACGCAGGGGGGAATTCCTTGGGAAAACCGTCCAGGTTGTCCCGCACATCACCAATGAGATCAAGGAGCGCATCCAGCTGCTCGGCAACAGCGGGGATTATGACATTGTGATTACTGAAATCGGGGGCACGGTGGGGGATATCGAATCCCTGCCCTATATCGAGGCGGTGCGGCAATTGCTCTGGGAACTCGGGGAAGGCAACGGCCTGGTCGTGCACCTGACCCTGGTACCCTATTTATCGGCGGCCGCTGAGCTGAAAACCAAACCCACGCAGCACTCGGTCAAAACACTCATGGAGAGCGGGATTAAGGCCGATATCCTCGTATGCCGCACCGAGCACGAACTCTCGGAGGAAATCAAGCAGAAACT
>CAZUZE010000100.1:0-2599 GCA_964624565.1 uncultured Robiginitalea sp. | reverse complement strand
AGCAATGAGGTCAAGGTCAATGTGATTTCCATCCATTCCGAACACATCAGTGTCAACAACCTCGGCACAAAGATGAAAAACCTGGACGGCATCCTGGTTGCCCCGGGATTCGGGGAACGGGGGATAGAAGGAAAGATCAAGGCCGTACAGTACGCCCGGGAAAACGGCATCCCTTTCCTTGGGATATGCCTCGGCATGCAGATGGCGGTCATCGAGTTTGCCCGCAACGTGCTGGGTTACGGGGATGCGAATTCCACGGAAATGAACCCGAATACGACCCATCCGGTCATCGACCTGATGGAGGCCCAGAAGACGATCGTAAACAAAGGGGGGACCATGCGTTTGGGCGCCTGGGACTGCGAGCTTTCGGAAGGGACCCTGGTTCATGAAGTTTACCACAAGGCATCCACTATTTCCGAGCGGCATCGCCACCGGTATGAATTCAACAACGACTACAAGGCAGAACTGGAAGGGGCCGGGCTGGTCGCCTCCGGGATCAATGCCGAAACAGGCCTGGTCGAGATCATCGAGGCCAGCGGGCATCCCTGGTTTATCGGGGTACAGTACCACCCGGAGTACAAGAGCACGGTCGGGAGCCCGCATCCGCTATTTGTCGGATTTGTGAGTGCCGTACTCAGGTATAAAAAGGAAAGAAGCAATGCCAGTTTGGCATAAACTCCGCAATTGGGGCTATATTTGCACCTGCTTTTGGCCAACCGGCCCGACTGACCGGGGAAAAAGGTAAAGAACACATTCATGGAAGAAAAAAAACTGGACCTGAATTCCATTATCGGATTCCTTCTGATTTTTGGGATCCTGCTTTTCTGGTTCTACATTAACCAGCCTACCCCCGAGGAGCTCGAAGCCCAGAAACAGGCATCGGAACAGGTGGAACAGGATGCCCCCGTGGCAGCAACCCCGCAACCGGACAGCCCGGTATCTCAGCCCGTGACCTATCCCTCCGATTCCCTGGCACAGCAGGCCTATGCAAGCCAGGTGGGGGCCTTTGGCTTTACACCGGCAACAGACGGGGAGACTGTCCTGGAAAACGAGGTGCTCTACCTCAAAGTGGCCAACCGGGGCGGGCAGGTCGTCGAGGCCCGGATGACGAACTTTGTCACCTATGATTCGGTCCCGGTGTACCTGGTGAAAGACGGCAATTCCCTCTTCAACCTGCAGATAGCCACAAAGGACAACAGGATCCTGCAGACCCGCGACCTCTATTTTGAGCCGGAACTGCTGAAGGAAGGGGAAAACCAGGTCCTCAGCATGAAGGCGAAAACAGGGCCGGACAGGTTTCTGGAATACCGCTATACGATTAAACCCGGGGAATACCTGCTCGATTTCCAGATTCGTTCCGTAGGCCTTTCCGGGGTGCTTAACCCGGCCCAGCCCGCCATGGTCGACTGGCAGTTGCGCGGGATCCGTCATAACAAGAGCGTGGTGTACGGGAACCGGTATACCCGCCTGACCTACCGGCATGAAGGGGACAAGATCAGCAAGCTCTCCGAGAGCGGCGATGACGAGGAGACTGAAACCGATGTGCGCTGGATGTCCTTCCGCCAGCATTTTTTCAGCTCCATCCTGGCGGCTGATGAGCCATTTGCCTCCGTGGATATGACCTCGAAAAACCTGGTGGAGGAGGAGAGCAAAGACGTGCAGTTTACCAAAGAGTTCGGGATCCGGACCTCCCTGGAGGTATCCGGGGGGGATTTCACCAGAGACCTGCACTGGTATTTCGGGCCTACCGACATCGACGTGCTGGAGAAGTACGACGACCTGGCCCTCGCCGATTCCATCCCTTACGGGTGGGGCATATTCGGCTGGATCAACCGGTATTTGTTCACCCCGTTTTTCAGCTTCCTAAGCTCCTTTTTGCCCTACGGGATCGCCATTGTCGTCATGACCATCGTGGTGCGCATCGTGCTCTCGCCCGTCACCTACAAATCGTATCTGTCCCAGGCGAAGATGAAGGTGCTCAAGCCCGAGATTACCGAGATCAACGAGAAGTACAAGGACAATGCCATGAAGCGGCAGCAGGAAACCATGAAGCTCTACAACAAGGCAGGGGTCAGCCCGCTCAGCGGTTGTGTGCCCGCCTTGCTGCAATTGCCGATCTTCTACGCCCTTTTTATGTTCTTCCCGACCAGTTTCTCCCTGCGGCAGAAATCCTTCCTGTGGGCCGATGACCTCTCGTCCTATGATACGGTGGCCCAGCTGCCCTTTACCATCCCGTTTTACGGGGACCACATCAGCCTGTTCCCCATTCTGGCCTCCGTCGCCATTTTCTTTTACATGATGATGACCACCGGCCAGACGATGCAGACCCAGCAACCCGGGATGCCCAATATGAAGTTTATCATGTACCTCTCGCCCCTGATGATGCTGTTCTTCTTCAACAACTACGCCAGTGGCCTGAGTTTGTACTACTTCGTCTCCAACCTGATCACCATCGGGATCATGCTCGTGATCAAGAATGTCATCCTGGATGAGGACAAAATCCACGCCCAGATACAGGAGCAAAAGAAGAAGCCCCGGAAGGAAAACCGGTTCCAGCGCAAAATGCGGGAGATGATGGAACAGGCCGAGGAACAGAAGA
>CAZUZE010000099.1:0-7596 GCA_964624565.1 uncultured Robiginitalea sp. | reverse complement strand
ATGGGACTCCAGGACCCAAAAACCCTTCCGTTTTCTTGCTTTAAACCGTTCGGTAGTCTTACTTTGCGCAAAGTTCTTTGTCAGATTGCGGTGTTATTGAGAAAGGTGGAGGGACTAGACCCTGTGAAACCTTAGCAACCCTTTTGCCCTGCCTGGGAAAAGAAGGTGCTACGTTCTAACCTGTCTTCGGCAGCCCATTGTATATGGGCCGATCCGGGTCACGGGAAAGATAACATTCTAATTCAGGGACCTGAACGGTTCTTTTCTCCCTTCCCAATACATCCGATCCGAATTTTAATACAAATTGCCTTTGAATACAGGTAAACCATATACGTAATGGCGGATATTGAAAAATTACTGGAACAACGCATCCTCGTGCTCGACGGGGCAATGGGGACCATGCTGCAGCAGTACCAGTTCGGGGAAGCAGACTTCCGCGGGGACCGCTTCAGGGACTGGCCGCAGCCCCTGCAGGGAAACAACGACCTGCTCTCACTTACCCAGCCCGGGGCCATCGCCGAGATCCACAGGAAGTACCTTTTGGCTGGGGCAGATATCATCGAGACGAATACCTTTTCGTCCACCTCGGTCGCCATGGCGGATTACGGGATGGAGGACCTTGTCTATGAACTCAATCTGGAGGCTGCAAAAATTGCGGTTCAGGTGGCGGCGGAAGTCAGTGCGACCACCCCGGACAAGCCCCGCTTCGTGGCGGGCAGCATCGGGCCGACCAATAAAACGGCCAGCCTTTCCCCGGATGTCAACAACCCGGGATACCGGGCGATCACTTTTGAAGCCCTGCGCGGGGCGTACCGGGAACAGGTGGAAGGATTGCTCGACGGGGGCGTCCACCTTTTGCTGGTGGAAACCGTCTTCGATACCCTGAACGCCAAAGCTGCCCTGATGGCCATTTCCGATGCCCAGGAAGCCCGCGACTCCCGGGTCCCGGTGATGATCAGCGGAACGATTACCGATGCTTCCGGGCGGACGCTCTCGGGCCAGACGGCCGAAGCCTTCCTCATATCCATTTCCCACGCCCCCCTGCTATCCGTCGGGTTTAACTGTGCCCTGGGTGCCAGTCAGCTTACCCCGTATTTGCAGGTACTCTCGGATCGTTCGCAGCGGGCCGTCTCTGCCCATCCGAATGCGGGTTTGCCCAATGCTTTCGGGGCCTATGACCAGGGACCTTCCGAAATGGCCGGACAGATCCGGGAATATCTGGAAAAAGGGCTGATCAATATTGTGGGGGGCTGTTGCGGCACGACCCCGGAACACATTGCGGCCATCGCAGCCCTGGTCGCAGAATTCAACCCCAGAAAAATCCCGGGCCGGCGGAAGCTGGCCGCCATTGACGGGACCACAAACTCAAAGCGACCATCGTGAGCAGCACAGGAGAGCGCCATTTGAAACTGGCCGGGCTGGAACCCCTGGTGGTTACCCCGGAGAGCAACTTCATCAATGTGGGGGAACGGACCAATGTGGCCGGGTCCCGGCGTTTTTTGAGGCTGATCAAGGAAGGGGAATTTGAAGCGGCCCTGGATGTGGCCAGGGATCAGGTGGAAGGCGGGGCTCAGATCCTCGATGTCAATATGGACGACGGGCTGATCGACGGCAAAGAGGCCATGGTGCGCTTTCTGAACCTGGTGATGGCCGAACCCGATATCGCGAGGGTTCCAATCATGATCGACAGTTCCCGGTGGGAAATTATCGAAGCCGGATTGCAGGTGGTGCAGGGAAAATGCGTGGTGAATTCCATAAGCCTGAAGGAGGGGGAGGAGACCTTTCTGTGGCAGGCCCGTCAAATCCGGCAGTACGGGGCTGCCCTGATCGTGATGGCCTTCGATGAACAGGGTCAGGCAGATACCCTCGAGAGGCGCATCGAAATTGCGTCCAGGTCCTATCGGTTGCTCACTGAAAAGGCGGATTTTCCGCCCGAGGACATCATCTTTGACCTCAATATCTTTCCGGTAGGCACCGGGATGGAAGAGCATCGCCGCAACGCGGTGGATTTCATAGAAGCCACCCGTTGGGTGCGGGAGCACCTTCCCTATTGCAGTGTCAGCGGGGGGGTGAGCAATGTCTCCTTCAGCTTCAGGGGGAATACAAAAGTACGGGAGGCCATGCATTCCGCCTTCCTGTACCACGCCATTCAGGCGGGCATGAACATGGGGATTGTCAACCCGACGCTTTTGGAAGTATACGACGATATTCCCGGGACGCTGCTCACCTATGTGGAGGATGTGCTCCTGGACCGCCGGGAGGATGCCACCGAACGCCTGCTGGAATATGCCGAAACCGTACAGGGGGAACACAAGAAACGGGAGAAGGACGAATCCTGGCGGGAACTTCCCCTGCAGGACCGGATCACCCGGGCCCTGGTCAAGGGAATTGACCAGTACATCGAGGTGGATGTGGAGGCCGCCCGGCAGGAGGCAAACCGGACGATCGAGGTGATCGAAGGCCCCCTGATGACGGGGATGAATGTCGTGGGAGACCTCTTTGGGAGCGGGAAGATGTTCCTGCCCCAGGTGGTCAAATCCGCCCGGGTGATGAAAAAGGCAGTCGCCTACCTCACGCCTTTCATCGAAGAGGAAAACCTCAGCGGCGAGGCTTCCGGGCCAGCCGGGAAAATCCTGATGGCGACCGTCAAGGGGGACGTGCACGATATCGGAAAGAACATCGTCAGCGTGGTTTTGGCCTGCAATAATTATGAGATTGTCGACCTGGGTGTCATGGTGCCCCCGGAGAAGATAATCCAGACCGCCAAAGACGAAAAAGTCGATATCATCGGGCTCAGCGGCCTGATCACGCCATCCCTGGATGAAATGGTATTCCTCGCCCGGGAGATGGAGCGTCAGAATTTCCGGATTCCCCTGCTCATTGGGGGGGCCACGACCAGCAAGGCCCATACGGCCGTCAAAATTGACCCGGGCTACAGCGCCGCAGTCGTCCATGTGAACGATGCGAGCCGGGCCGTAACGGTCGTTGGGGATCTGCTCCAGAAAGAGCGTTCCGAGGCCTATAAAAAGGCCATCAAACTCGATTACGAGTCCTTTCGCGAAAAATTCCTCGCCAGGGGGCGTGAGAAACCCTACCTCTCCCTGGGAGAGGCCCGGGCCAACAAGCTTGTTCTGGACTGGAAAGACCGGGATATCGCCGTCCCCAGGATGCTCGGGATAAGGGAAACCGGGCAGGTAGACCTGCGTAAATTGCTTCCCTACATCGACTGGACGCCCTTTTTTCGCGCCTGGGACCTGCATGGGAAATACCCTGAGATCCTGGAGGATGAGGTCGTCGGGGCACAGGCCAGCGAGCTCTACAACGATGCCCAACGCATGCTGAGGGATCTCATACGGGAAAACCGGCTCCAGGCGAAAGGGGTCTTTGGGTTGTTTAAGGCCAATGCCATTGGGGACGATATCGCAGTGGAAACGGAGCAGGGGCACACCGCTTTTTTCAGGACCCTGCGCCAGCAGGGTGCCAAGCGATCAGGAGTGCCCAACCTCGCCCTTTCGGATTTTATAGCCCCGCAGGATTCGGGATTCCAGGATTATATGGGGTGCTTCTGCGTGACGGCGGGGTTCGGGGCGGATGAACTCGCCAACTCCATGAAGGACAGGCTTGACGATTATGGCAGCATCATGGTAAAGGCCCTGGCCGACCGGCTGGCCGAAGCCTTTGCCGAGTACCTTCACCGGGAGGTCCGCATGAAGTACTGGGGTTATGCCCCGGACGAAAAGCTGGACAACCAGGCACTGATAAAAGAAGCCTATCGGGGTATCCGGCCGGCCCCCGGCTACCCCGCCTGCCCGGACCACCTGGAAAAGGAAACCATCTGGGACCTCCTGCAGGTGGAGCAGCGCATTGGGGTACGCCTTACAGAAAGCCTTGCCATGTGGCCGGCGGCTAGCGTGAGTGGCTACTATTTTGCGCATCCCGGGGCCAGGTATTTCGGGCTTGGTAAGATCAGATCGGACCAGCTGGAGGATTATGCATTGAGGAAGGGCATCTCCCGGGAGGTCGCCGGCAAGTGGCTCAGCCCTAACCTGGCGGATGAATCCTGACAGGGCGGGTCAAGCACGAGCAGGCCTCTCAGAACTAAAATTGATTTATGAAAGTAACTGAACACATATCGCGCGCAGGGGAAACCCTGTTTTCCTTTGAAGTCATTCCCCCGGTCAAGGGGAAGCAGATCGGGGAACTCTACAGGAATATCGACCCCCTGATGGAGTTCAAGCCCCCTTTTATAGATGTCACCACCTCCAGGGAGGAATTTATCTATATCGACCGGGAGGGCCTGCTGGAAAAGCGCAGGACGCGTATGCGCCCGGGGACGCTGGGAATCTGCGCCGCCATTAAGCACAAATACGATGTGGACACGATCCCCCACGTGCTCTGTGGAGGGTTTACCCGGGAGGAAACCGAATACCTCCTGGTGGATTGCCAGTATCTGGGGATCGACAATGTGATGGCACTCAGGGGGGATGCGATGAAGGAGGAGAAATATTTTACCCCCACACCGGGGGGGCATGCCAATGCTTCTGAGCTCGTCTCTCAGATCGTCAACCTCAACAAAGGGCTGTACCTCCACGAGGTTGTCGAAACGGACCAGTGCCCTGACTTCTGTGTGGGGGTGGCCGGCTACCCGGAAAAGCATATGGAAGCCCCTTCCCTGAAGACCGACCTGAAGTGGTTGAAGCACAAAGTGGACCTTGGCGCCCAATACATAGTGACCCAGATGTTCTTCGACAACCGGAAGTTCTTCGCCTTCGTGGACCAGGCCCGGGCCATGGGCATCGAGGTGCCCATCATTCCCGGGATCAAGCCCATTGCCGTGAAAAAACACCTCCAGTTGCTGCCCCAGGTTTTCCGTACCGACCTGCCGGAAGACCTGATCGAGGCCGTGGAGGCCTGCCGGGACAACAAGGCCGTGCGCCAGGTGGGCATCGAATGGGCCATAGCTCAGTCAAAGGAGCTGAAGGCTGCAGGGGTTCCCGTTCTCCATTATTATTCCATGGGCAAGTCGGACAATATCAGGGCCATTGCCGAAGCCGTTTTCTGATCGGATCCGCGCTCCCGGGGCAGGTCCGACATTTCCCAAAAAGCCTACCTTTGCCACCCATGAGAAAAGGGATTTACTTTCTTCTTCTGGCCCTTTTACCGGTGCTGCCTGTGTGCGGTCAGCAGGCACCCCCCATCCGGAACCTGGACCTGAACCCCTTTTACGGATCCATCCTGCGCCACAACCCGGATATTTCCCATCTGATCCGGGCGCACCCTGCGGGGTTCATCCTCGGCCTGAATCGCAAGACTTTCGGGGCCGAACCCTGGGAGCAGCGCTTTGGGTACCCGGACCAGGGGATTTCCTTTATCTACCAGGACATGGGGACAGCGACCCTCGGTCAGAACTTCGGGGTCTACCTTCACTATAATTTCTATTTCTGGAAGCGCCACCTGAAATTGCGGATCGGGCAGGGGATCGCCTACACGACAAACCCTTATGATGCAGAGGACAATTTCAGGAACAATGCCTATGGCTCGGACCTGATGAGTTCCACCTACCTCTTGTTTCAGTACCACAGGGAACGGATATGGAACCGCCTGGGCGTGAGTGCCGGCTTCTCCCTGGTGCACTATTCCAACGCCAATGTAAAGGCCCCCAATACCTCCACCAACACCCTTGGGCTAACGGCAGGGGTGATCTACGAACTGGATGCGCAGCAGCCCGCGGTGGAGGAATACAAACGCTGGCCAAAGATCCCGGTGACGGAAGGGGTTCGCCTCAACCTGGTTTTTCGCTCAGGGATCAATGAAAGCGACGTGGTCGGTTCGGGACAGTTCCCGTTCTATATCTTTTCCGCCTATGCGGACAAGCGGCTGGCCCAGGTAAGCGCAGTGCACCTGGGGGCAGATGTCTTCTTTTCCAATTTCCTGAAGGAACTCATCCGTTTCCAGTCGAATTCCTTCCCGGAATTCGAAGTCGACCCACAGACGGATTACAAAAGGGTGGGGCTTTTTATCGGCCATGAGCTTTTTATCAATAAAATGAGTGTGATTGCACAGCTGGGGTATTATGTGTATTACCCTTTTGATTTTGAGGGCAGGGTATACAACCGGGTAGGGATCAAACGGTACTTTGGTTCCCGATGGTTTGGTGCCATCAGCCTGAAATCCCACGGTGCCAAGGCAGAAGCGATTGAATTCGGAGTAGGGATCCGACTCTAAGACCCTGAAAGCAATGAAGAAGCTACAATTGATTTTACTGATGTCGGCCGTCTTTCTCTGGTGGGGGTGCGGCGAGGACAGCCCTGATTGTTTTCAGGCCTCGGGCGACCTGGAACAGGTGACCCTGGAGCTCCCTGAATTCTCAGGGATCACCGTGTTTGAAAACATTCAGCTCGTGCTGCGACACGGGCCACAGCAGGAAGTCGTCCTGGAAACCGGAAAAAACCTTCGGCCGGATGTCTCGGCACGGGTAGTCGATGGGACCCTGGAGCTCAGGGACTCCAATTCCTGCAATTATTTCCGTTCCTATGGCCGGACCACCTTCTATGTGACCACCCCTGACCTCGAAGTGCTCAGGAGCAGCACCGGGTGGCCGATCCGGAGCGAAGGGGTACTGCCCTTTACAAACCTCAGCCTCTTTGCGGAGAGCTTTATCAACCCCGAGACAGAGACTACAGACGGCTCTTTTGACCTCGAACTGCAGGTGGACGTCCTGCGGGTGGTCGCCAACGGGATTGCCTATTTCAACCTCAGGGGCGAGGCCGTTCGGTTTTCCGTGACCATTGCGGCCGGGGATTCAAGGGTGGATGCAGCCGGTTTGAAGGCAGAGACCGTACAGCTCAGCCACCGGGGCAGCAACTCCATTTCCGTAAGGCCCGTACGGCGCATCGAGGGCCTGATCAACGGGTACGGGGACGTTCTGAGTTTTGGGCGCCCCCCCGAGGTGGATGTTGAAGAGACCTTCAGGGGCCGCCTGATCTTTATGGACTGACCATGGCCGACCTTTTAAAACACATTCGGGAATTTTTGAAACAGCGCACCCCGGTCCCCGGGGCTCCCACTTTATCCGGCAGGAAAGAGGCCGATGCCCTGCTGACAGGGCTTCAGGCGCTGGGATATGTTCCGGGCCTTTCCGTAAAGGCACTCTACAGGGGGGAGGAGTGGTTTTCCGGGGGATACGGGTATGCCGATCTGGGGGAAGGCATCCCAGTGGATCCGGAGCATTCGGTTTTCCGGGTGGCCAGCATCTCAAAACCCATTACCGCTGCCGCCCTGGCCAGCATGGTTTCCGAAGGCGCCCTGCGCCTGGAGGATCCGATCCGCGCCTATGTCCCTGAGTTTCCCCGGGCACACGGGCCGGTGACTCTCAGGCAACTGGCCGCCCATACAGCCGGGATCAGGCCCTACAGGGGGAAGGAGTTCGCCCTGAACCGACCCATGAGCATCACGGACAGCCTGGCCCTTTTTGTGGACGATCCCCTGGAGTTTGAACCGGGCACGGGATATGCCTACACCAGCTTTGATTTCGTCCTGTTGTCCCTGGCCATGGAGCGGGCGGCGGGAATGCCTTTCCATGAACTGGTATCCGCG
>CAZUZE010000098.1:0-7692 GCA_964624565.1 uncultured Robiginitalea sp. | reverse complement strand
CCCCTCCCGATGAGTTTGAACAACTGCCCGAGTTCAACGTCGTCAGAAGATTCTGTTTTGGAAGATTCCGGTTTGGACATATTATTGAGAATTAAAAATTTGAGACAGGATCTTGTCGGTGATCAGGTAGGTGGGCTTGACCCCCGTCTTGCCCAATCCGCCAGAGGCAAGTGTGTGCCCTGATTTTAAGGGGTTATCGGAGGCGTAGTAGGCATACCTGACCTTGACATCCGGGCGGATGCTCTTCCGGATCTTCGAGGCAGATTGAATGGCCTTCTGATAGTGCACCCCTTCCATCTCCAGGCCGATCACATTCCAGGTGGATTCCTGGAAAAAGGCCAGGATATCACGGTTCTGGAGGGAGGTCCCCAGCACCGTTACCATCGTCCCTTCGTACACCTCCAGCCCGTGGCCATCGAAGTCTGCTTTGCACAGCTCGTTTTTAAAAGGGTAATTATCGGCCGTCCCCTCGAAAATATGAGCCGACGGAATCATCAGGTCCCCTTTGGCCCCGGAGAGGATGCCCGCCTTTCCCATAATGGAAATCGACCGGACATCGAGAAACCTGGGTTCCCCATTTCCCTTATACGGTTTCAGCAGCTCGTCTATGCACTCATAGGCCTGCTCCCCGAAGGCGTAGTCCATGACCAGGATCACGGGTAATTCAGTTCCCTCGGGGCGGGGGACCTCATAACAACAAGCATCGTTTGTCAATCGGGCGAGGTCGAAAATCTGTACGTCAATATTCGCCCCGGAAGTGTCGTCAATCACGAACATGCCGTTTTTCAGGGCTTTTGCCAGGACCTTTTCCTGCAATTTTCCATTTTCCTGGCTAAGCGCCTCGAAAATTTCCAGGTTTCCGGCGTTTGGGAATTCCTTTTTCAGGGCGTTCCTGGCAAAGAGCGTGTTGAGCACGCTGTGCATATTGGAGCTGATGATGTGAAGGGGACGCTGCAGCAGTCCGTGTTTGTCGAGCGCGGCCTTGATGGTGTTGGCCCATCGTTCCCCGTGGATGTGATGGCCCAATCCTTCCCTGAGCAGCGCGCTGAAGGTTATGGTGCGCTTATCCCCTGTGGTTTCCTCTTCAATGGCCTGTTTGCCCATCCAGTAGATAATTTTGAGGAAGCGCTCCGGATCCTTCGGGGTAGCCAGTTTGTCGTAAACCGATTTGATCTCGACAAAGGACCTCCCCAGGATATTGGCTGTGTGTGTGATGGCGATTTCCCTTTCGGAAAGGGTCAGTTTGCCCTTTTTACAGGCCGCTTCGAGTTTCTGCCAGTCTCGGATGGTTTTGCCGGTGTCCCCGATTAGGACCTTCTGGCCGATCTTCCCGGATTCGATAAAGAGGAACGTCAGGTGGGTGAGGATGTCATAGATGTCGGACCGCCCCCGGGTGATCTCGATATTCATCTGTTCCTGGTCGATCCGGTAACAATTTCTGCGGCGTTTCGGTGGCACGATGGGCTTGAAATGGGAGTTGCGGTACCCTTCATCCGCCGTAAGGTTGATGTATTTGCATTGTTCGATGCCTTCGGGCAAGCGCTCCAGCACATAGATCAGGCCCTCCAGCTCGGCCTTGTCCTCTGCGATCGTGCCGTAAATTTCGGGGCGAAGTTGGAGCAGGGCATTGCGGAGCGTCTCCCCGGAGACCCCCATCGGTTTGTAAAAGCCGCGGTTAAAGAGATGGCGCATGGTAATGTACATGCGCTCAATGGCATTGGTGGATTCCTGTGCTCTGGTTGCTTCCATGGAAACAGATGTACCACAAAAGTACATTTAAATTTCAGTTTCGCGTGCGCCAGGTCCCATTCGGGCTCCAGTTGCCATGGTTGCATAGAACCTCTCAGTGCTGCTCCCGGTAGGCCGATAAAGCATCGGCCAGGGTCCGGTCGTTGGCGAGCCGCTGTACCTTGTTCTGGCCCCCAAGTTTGCCAATGGATTTCATATACTCCTGGAACCCCGATTTCCGGATCTTCGTCAGCCGAAGGGGCTGCAGGATCTTTCCCTCGATCAGGTCAAAATAATAGCTGTTCTGGTCCTGCAGGCTCTGGTCGAGGACGGATGTGAACTGCCCCATATCAGCCGGGGGCTTCTCAAACTCAACGAACCACTCGTGGTAGGGGAGCTTTCCTTCTTCCGGCTGTATTTGGGGTGCCACGGTAAACTCGTTTACGCGGGCCCCCGTCTGGCGGATTGCTTCTTCCATGGCGTATTCAACCTCCTTGGCAATAACGTGCTCCCCGAACGCGGATATAAAGTGCTTGATCCGCCCTGTAACGATCACCCGATAGGGGCTCAGGGACGTAAACTGAATCGTATCCCCCAGGTTGTAGCCCCACAGGCCGGCATTTGTAGAAATGACCATGGCGTAGTTTACCCCAAGTTCCACCTCGCCGATGGTATAGCGCCTGGGCGCATCCTCGAAAAACGCATCCGCCTTTATAAACTCGTAAAAAATCCCGGAGTCCAGCAACAGCAGCAACCCCCGCTCCTCAAAGTCATCCTGGTAAGCGAAGAAGCCCTCGCTTGCCGGAAAGAGCTCAATGCTGTCGACCTTCTTTCCGATCAGGCTTTCGAACTTGCTGCGGTAAGGCTCGTAATTGACCCCTCCGTAAATAAAGAGCTGGAAGTTCGGAAAAATAATGCCGATTGGTTTATTCTCCTTTTCCCGCAATTTCTCAAAATACATTTGCACCCAGGAGGGTATTCCGGCGATTACCGTCATGTCCTCCCGCACCGTTTCCTCCACAATCCGGTCCACCTTGGTTTCCCAGTCTTCAATACAATTGGTTTCCCAGGAAGGCAATCTGTTTCGCTGCAGGTATTTTGGGACAAAATGGGCGGAAATTCCCGAAAGCCGGCCCGTTTTTATTCCGTTCTTTTCCGTAAGCACCGGGCTGCCCTGTAAAAAGATCATTTTTCCATTCACAAAGTCTGAATTTCCGGTTTTGTGGATATAATTCAGGATGGCATTTCGGGAAGCCCTTACCTGCTCCCCGATCGAATCGCGGGTGATGGGAATATACTTGGCGCCGGATGTCGTCCCGGAAGTCTTGGCAAAATACAGGGGAATGCCCGGCCAAAGCACGTCGGCTTCACCCTGCCGGATCCGCTCGATATAGGGCCTGAGCGCTTCATAGTCACGGACAGGGACCCGGTCCGCAAAATCCTTATAGGTCTTTATAGCCCCGAACCCGTGGTCCTCACCGAACTTCGTGTGCCGGGCTTTTTTGAGGAGTTCTCTGAAGGTCCGCATTTGGGCCGTTTCCGGATTCCGGGTCCAGGCGAGGGTTTTCTGATTAATCCTCCAGGCGAATATCCGTGCACCAAGGGATTTTAGAGAGCTCATACTTTATTGAAATCAATGTAGTTTTCAGGATCCACCGGGTTGCCCCCTTTCCAGAGTTCAAAGTGGAGATGCGGGCCGGTGGTGAGCTCCCCTGTGTTTCCTACGGTGGCTATTACCTCACCTGCCCTTACAATGCTGCCCTGCTCCTTGGTAAGCGACCCATTGTGCTTGTAGACTGAAATCAGGTCCCGCTCGTGCTCGACGATAACGACATAACCGGTTGCCGCCGTCCATTCCGAAAATATCACCCGGCCGGAAGCCACGGCCTTTACCGGGGTATCCTTGGCCGCGACAATATCCACGGCGAAATGCTTGTGGTCGGGGTCGTAATCCTGTGAAATCGTTCCGGAAAGCGGGGTAAACAAAAGCACGCTTCCATCGAATACCGGTTGCTCGAAGAGATTGTAGCGATCTTCCAGGGCCACCTCTGCCCGCAGAATGCTGTCTTCCCGAATGGGGCTGAGATCCAGCTGGGAGGGTTCCAGCTTGATGCGCTCGTAAACGGAATCCGGGTTAATCTGGGAGGTTTCTATATCGCCCCGCAAGACCTGGCGGATATTTTCTAAATACTTGTTGGTATAATTTAAGGCGGTAACCAGGGAATCCGTCTTATACGTCAGGTCGGTCGCCTGCCTTTTCAGGGCGGTCGAGGAGTACCCCGGGATGTACTCGCGCAAGGGGGTAAAGGCAATAAGCAGGGTGGTAAAGGCAATCAGCCCTATGATCAACAGCGTTCCGGTAACGAAAACATTCAGCCTGCTGAGTTTGAAGGAAATTTTTTCCTCAAACGTGCTCTCATTCAGGATCACAAGCCTGTATTTGTGAAGTAGCTTGCGTTTGAGTTCCTTTCGTTTTTTCTTCTGCTCCATGACTTAGAGGGCCCAACCCTTCAGGCCTTGCACCTTTGCAGACCCGGAAGCTGCTGGGGCACGGCCAAAAACCGTCCTAACGCCCTGTTTTTTTGTGGATGTCTAAAATACAGCTTATACCACAATTAAAAGGTTTCTATGCCGATTTTTACTACCTTTACGCTCATAAAATACTGAAGGCATGAATGCACTTGGAATTTTTCTGGCTATTGGTCCCTGGCAGATCGCAGTAATTGTCGTAATCGTATTATTGCTCTTCGGGGGCAAGAAAATACCTGAACTAATGCGCGGTCTGGGCAGTGGAATCAAGGAGTTCAAGGATGCTTCCCGGGAGGATGATAAATTAGAAGAAAAGAAGGATTAAGGATTTCTCCAGCAATAGATTTTAAAGCACCTCCCGGGGTGCTTTTTTAGTTTCTTTCCCGGGGCGGTGCGCATGGGCCTGAGCACTTATACCCCTCTTTCGGCACTCGTTTCTCCAATCGGCTACCAACCTGATTTCGTTCTTAGTAACGTATTTACAGGGTTTTACAACAAAAAATTACCTGCCCGGGGCCAATCCCATATTTTAGGAGTACCAATTTTGTTAAAATAGCCGACCTGTGAAAAGGACCCACTCTCTAAGAAATAGGATTCTCGCCCCCCTTTCCCTTCTGCTCCTTTGGGGCTTTTCTGCTCCCCGGACACATGCCCAGGAAATCGGGCTTGAGGTTTTGGCAACGCAACAGCTGGAACCAGATGCTTATTCCCCCTTGTCCTATCCGGTATTAAGCAGAAACACCAAAGCGCTTTGGAAGGAACAGGCTGAGAAAATGAATGTAAGCGTAGCGAGCTATTTCCGGATGCAAGGCGTGCAAAAAGGGTTTTACCCGGTTGTGGCTATTTCGAAAACCTCCGGAGAGGCTTCAGAGCTCGTAAGCACCCTTAGGCGCAACGGCCTGGATGCGCTTTCCTTTGTGCATCCTGAAAATGGAAACCACTACGTCTGCAGCTCCCGGTTCAGCACTGGAGAAGAGGCGGTCTCCGCAACCCGCAAGCTGCAGTCCGGTGGAGCGCATTCCGTAATACAGTTACTGGCAGTGGAAAATAACCCTGTTGAGCCGATAGAACAACTCGCAACGTCCGACGTCCCTGCTGGTTCGGAAATCTCTGAAGGAGGTATGTCGCCCAGGGGCAGGATCAATGCCCCCACCGCGATCATCAAAAAAGCCGACCAGTATTTCGATCGCATGTGGTATTCAGAGGCGGCCAAACTCTACGAAGCCGGCCTCGAGCGCAACCCCGAACTAAAGACCCCCGAGATTATCGAACGCGTAGCCGATTCGCATTACTTCAATTCAGACATGGAGCGGGCCAATTACTGGTACGAACAACTTTACGAGCTCAAAAGCGAGGATGTTTCTGCCGAGTATCTTTTCAAATACGCCCAGTCCCTGAAAGGGCTGGGTAAATACGGGAGGGCGCGTCGCATCCTGAAGCTTTACGACCAGGAGGTAGCCGCCTCACCGGTTGGGCGCTTCCGGCAGGAAGAAGCCCTGGCCAGGGAGGCCACCCTGGATAATATCCTTGGGGCAGATGCCTTGTTTGCCGTAAAGAACCTGGAGTTAAATTCCGCGTATTCCGACTTCGCCCCGAGCTTCTACGAAGGCGACAAGGTTGTCTATGCCTCTTCCCTTGATTCCGCCTTTTTGGCCACTCGCCGCTATAAGTGGAACGACCAGCCCTATCTGGACCTGTACGTGGCCAAAATGAATGAGGAATCCGAAGAACTCAACGGGGCCGTGAAATTCTCAAAAGCCATCAATACAAAATACCATGAGGCAGCCGTTGCCTTTTCCCCGGATCACAATACCATGTACTTTACCCGAAATAACTTCGGGAAAAAGCTGAGGCGTGACAAAGAGGGTGTAAACCACCTTAAGCTGTACCGCTCCCGGAAGATCGACGGAGAATGGAGCGAGGCAGAAGAACTTCCCTTCAACGGGGAGGATTTTTCCACCGGGCACCCGGCCGTGAGTCCTGACGGAAAGAGGTTGTTCTTTGTCTCTGACCGTCCCGGAAGCATGGGAGGGACCGACATTTTCAGTGTCGAGATCTACGATGACGGCAGTTTCTCCCTGCCCCAGAACCTGGGGACCCACATCAATACGGAACAAAAGGAAATGTTTCCTTTTTTCACGGGCAAAACGCTTTATTTCTCATCAGACGGCCATACTGGATTGGGGGGCCTGGATGTGTTCCGGGCCGACTTCGACGAGGAGGAGGGGTTTCTAGAAGTGCAAAATATGGGCAAACCCATCAACAGCACAAAAGATGATTTTTCCTTTATCGTGAGCGAGGAGACACAGAAGGGGTACTTCGCTTCCAACAGGGATGGGGGAAAAGGGGATGACGACCTTTATTCGTTCAAGCGCCTCTTCCCCGAAGAGGTCAACGAAAACGCGATTGCCGGGGTCATTACCGATAAAATTACCGGGGAATCCCTTCCTGACGCCATGGTGGAATTGCTGGATGAAAACAATATCAAACTCAAGGAGGTTGTCTCCGATGCGGATGGAAGTTTTGTGTTTGAAGACCTGGACAGCCACACCAAATACCATTTGAGGATCAGCAAGGAAACCTATGCCGAAAAGGACAAGGCTTTCGAAACAGGTGACAATGAGGTGGTTTCTGCGGACATTACCCTGAGCAAGCTCGAGGAACTCGTCGTCCTGGAGGATGGCATTAAAAAGCTCAAAACGGAAATGATCTACTTTGACTTTGACAAGCACGGCATTCGCGAGGATGCCGCCAAAGAGCTGGACAAACTGGTTTCGGTCATGCGCGAGTACCCGTCAATGGTGATCAAAATCGCCTCCCATACCGATTCCCGGGGACCAAAAGCCTACAACCTGCAGCTTTCTGACCGCAGGGCCAAAGCGACGCGTGATTACCTGTTGAGCCAGGGCATAGATGAAGACCGAATCGAAAGCGCAATCGGCTATGGGGAATCCCAGTTGCTCAATGAATGTGATGGCAGTGTCAAATGTTCATCCAGTCAGCACGAGCGCAACCGTAGGTCTGAATTTATCATTGTCAAAATGTAGGAATTTTAATGCAAAAGCCTGTGGGCAGGGGCGTGCAGGCGGAGGTTTGCGTTCTCTCTTTCGTATTTCATTCGGATTTTTCCGTGTTTCATCTGAAATTTTCAGATATGGCTGCGTGTCTTGACATCTTTGTTTTAAGAAACGCCCTAAATGAACACTTATGGAAAAATTAATACTCGTAAGGGAAATTTACCTCGAAGCATTCAGAAACTGGACAAATATGATCCTGAAGAAGTACTTTAAGGTCTTTTCGTGGTTTTGCTTCACGCTGTGGCTGGTTACCATGTATGCGTTTATCTTCAGGGTTTCCACCGGATTTGCCTTTAATTAAGGGCGGGGTTATACCCAGCAATTAAAAAAGCCCCGTTGTACGGGGCTTTTTTAATTG
>CAZUZE010000097.1:0-7914 GCA_964624565.1 uncultured Robiginitalea sp. | reverse complement strand
TCCGTACCCCTGGGGGCAGGGGTGGTTTGGCAGGGGGCTCGATGCGATGGATCCTGACCAGGTCCTCGCCTTTGGGCTGCAGGAGGTTGCCCTCCGGGTCGAGAAAACGATACCCGAAAACCGTGGCAATGCCGATTCCCCCGTCATTGGTTGCACTGCCCCCGAGGCCCACAAAGACCTTGCGGGCGCCGCGTTCCAGCGCATGGGCGATGAGCTGCCCGGTACCCCGGGTGTGGGTCCGCATCGGGTTCCGCTCCCGGGGAGAGAGCAGCTCCATACCCGAGGCCGCGGCCATTTCGATATAGGCTTCTGCCTTGTTGGGGTCCATCAGAAACGGGGCTGTGATCGACCGCCCAAGGGGGTCCTCCACCGGAATCCGGATCGTTTCCAGGTCGCGGACGGCCCGGACTGCCTCCAGAAAGCCATCCCCCCCGTCCGAGGCGGCAAACCTGCGGATTTCGGCCCCGGGATGCACTGCGCGTATGCCTGTTTCGATGGCATCGCTGACCTGGGCCGCGGTAAGCGAGCCCTTGAACTTGTCGGGGATCAGTGCAAACTTCATCCGTAAAGGTCTGGAAGGATAAAACTGAATGCCAGGATCAGGAAGAAAAAGGCGAGCAGGAGCAGGGCCTCCTTCGTCCTGAAATCCGCCCAGGTAGGGAGTGCAGTTTCCGGTAGTGAAGGCGGCGTGCCCCTGCCCGGAAATGCCCAGCTCACAAAATACGCAACGGCCAGGGTGAGCACAACCCCGGTAAAATTGAGCCAGATCCAGAAAATATGCACCCCGAGGTCAATGCCGAGGATTTGCTGCATGGTCTTGCTGAAGGCCAGGTTGACCAGTACGGCAACGACGATGCCGGCATTTATCCCACGGGTGGTTACCTTTCGGGAAAACATGGCCAGTAAAAAAGTGACCAGCACGGGGCCGTAGAACACAGACCCGATGGCATTGATGATCTCGATTACGGCACTCTTGCTCCCGCCGAACAGGAAGGAAGCCCCCATACAGACGCCTCCCCAGAAGACCACGGCCCCTTTTGAGAGCATCATGTACCGGCGGGTGCTGAGCTTTTTCGCGCCCCGGTTGAAAAAGTCTTCCACGCTTACGGCCGAAAGAGAATTCACCGTGGAACTCAGGGAGGACATCGCGGCCGAAAGGATACCCACCATCAGCAGGCCGACAAACCCGTGGGGAAGGTATTTAGTGATGAAGATAGGGATCATCAGGTCGGCTTTGGTACCCGTGCTCGCGTATTCCTGGGGGAAATACTTCTGGGTCATGTCGCTGATCTCGGATAGGAAGCCGGGGTCCAGGGTTACAAGGCCTCCGATGAAAAGGCCCACCGTGCAATAGAGGAGCACGACCGGGAAGCGGATCAGGCCGTTGGCCAGCAACAACTTGCGGACGGTTTGCTCGTTCTTTGCGCTGAGCATCCGCTGGGCCTGGGTCTGGTCACACCCGTAATAGGAGACATAGAGGAAGAACCCGCCGATGAGCATGGGCCAGAACCCGTACTCCTCCCCTGCTTCAAGGCCCCAGTTAAAATCGATCACCTGCAGGCGCTCCGGGGCAAAGCCCACTTCGGCGCCCCCCGCAGCACTCCACAGGTGCCAGCCATAGAAAAGGCAGGTAAGCAGCCCGGCGAACAAAATAACCATCTGAATGGCATCCCCCCAAACGACGGCCTTCATCCCGCCCTGCCAGGAATAGACTATGGTAATAATACTGATAATCAATATCGTATAAACAAAATCGACATCGAGGACTGCCTGCAGGATGATGGCGATGGTGTAGACCATCACCCCCGTCCCAAGGGCCCGGCTGACCTGGAAGACAAGGCTGAGGAGCAGGCGGGTCGATAGCCCGAAACGCTTTTCCACAAACTCGTAGATGCTGACCACCCCCGAGCGGAACAGGGGGGGCACGATAAAAATCATGATAAAGAGCATCGCCAGGGGCACGGCAAACTCAAAACTCAGCCATTTCATCCCTCCCCCGGCCTTCAGTCCGACGAACGCCGGGGCAGAAACAAAACTGATGGCGGAGAGCTGGGTGGCCATGGTGGACAGGCTTAGGGGAAACCAGCTCATGCTCCGACCGCCCAGGAAATAGTCGCCAGAATCCTTGTTGTCCCTGAAAAAATACCCCATGCCCAAAAACCCGAGCAGGTAGGCGCCTACGATGACGTAATCCAGGGTGTTCATGGCCGTTTTCTTTTTACAAGGTCCAGGTAGAGGGCGGCAGACCAGGAAAAATGATTGCCCCCATACCCCCGGAACCCTCCCGGTTCCATCTTTTTGCGGGGATCGAAGTATTCGTAAAACCCGCATTCCTCCAGGAGGGTCAGGGTATCCCCCCGAACTTTCGAGGCGACGTCCTGAAAGCCATAGCGCAGCAGGCCGTGGTAGATCAGCCAGTTCAGGTTGATCCAGACCGGTCCGCGCCAGTAGCGCTTCGGATCAAAGGAAGGGCTCTGCGGGTCAAAGGAGGGACAGAGGTAAAACGAATCGGACACGCCCGAAAAGCGGCCCCCGACAAAATGTGCTTTCACAATTTCCCGGGCCGTCCCGGCATCGGGGATACCCGCCAGAAGGGGTACGAAAGACGAAGAGGAAAGGGCGCTGAGCGGGCGGTTGCCCCTGAGGTCGAAATAGACATAGCCCCTGAGCTCAGGGCTGTAGAGCTTTTTGTGGAAATTTTTCTGGGAAAGGGCCTGCCACTGCCTCAGTTGGTCCACTTCTTCCGACTTTCCGACGCGCTCCCCCAGGCGGATCAGCCCTTCATTGGAGCGCAACAGGAGCGCATTGAAGAGGGGGTCCTGTACGAGAAAGGGGCTTTCGGCCGATATCCGGGAATCCTCATAATCCCAGGATTTAAAGAGCTCCACCAGGTGGATGTAGTGCTGGTACTCGCGGTTGGAAGGACGGTTGGAGGCGTCCACGTGTTTGGTGTCCCTGCGGTCCAGCACGTAGTCCGGGGAATCCAGGCCTTCCCATATGGCATCCCAGACCGGGGTATTGTCCGTACCGGCCTCCCAGTTGTGGCAGATATACACTAGCCCTTCCCCCCCGGGGTCCCTGTGGGTGTAAAAATAGGCGTGCCAGGCAAACACGGCGGGGTAAACCTCCCGGATAAAATCGTCCAGGGTCCCCCCGGATATCTCGTAAAGCAGTTCCAGGACATACCCGAGGACAGGGGGTTGGGTAATCCCCGAGGTCGGGACCTCCGGGGCATGCGGATTGCGGCCCACGTCCCATACCCCGGGGCCTGGGAAATAGGATTCAGCCTCATTGTGAAACACGATATGCGGCAGGAATCCATTGGACCACTGCCCCCGGAGCAGGGAACGCACTTCACGCTTGGCCCGCTCCATATCCAGGTGGGCCCATCCCAGGGCGATAAAACCGGAATCCCAGTTCCACTGAAAGGGGTACAATCCCTTGCAGGGGATGGTAAAGCCATCCTGCCAGTTTTCTTCCAGGACCTTTCGGCCCGCTTCCATAAGGTCTGATGCCATTTCGCAGGGTGTTGAAATGCAAAAGATAGTAATTCTTCCTATTTTAGGAGGCTTAAACAGCCCGTTCCCTTGAAAACCGACAAAACACTCCTGATAAAAGGCGTCAAGCGCCTCGCCTACACCGTAGCCCTCATGTTTACGGCCCCGGTCGTCCTGTACCAGGCTTTTAAAAACCAGGACCACCCCTGGTATCTCCCGGTCCTGGTGCTGGGGGGAATTCTCGCGATTGCCGCAGTGGTCATGGGATTTTACGGGATTCGCACCCTGGTCAACGCCCTTTTTTCCAAAGGAAAATAACCCGGCCGCCGCCCGGAATCCGGTTGCCTGCGTCTGCCGAAGGTAGTATCTTTGCGGCCTTAGAGCGGAGATTATGATACACATCACCTTACCCGACGGCAAAGTTGTGGCATACCCGAAAGGGGTAACCCCTTTTGAAGTGGCACAGGGGATCAGCGAAGGCCTGGCCCGGAATGTGATTTCGGCCCGGTTCAACAATCGCAAGGTCGAAACGACCACCCCCCTGGACACGGACGGGTCCCTGGTGTTATACACCTGGAACGACGAAGAGGGCAAGAAAGCCTTCTGGCACTCCTCTTCCCACGTACTGGCACAGGCACTCGAGGAACTCTATCCGGGCATTAAGCTCACCATCGGGCCGGCCATCGATGCCGGGTTTTACTACGACGTGGACTTCGGGGACCACCACGTCAGCGAAAAGGATTTTCCGGCGATCGAACAGAAAGCCATGGAGATCGCGCGCGGGAAGCACGCCTTTCAGATGCGGGAGGTTTCCAAGGCCGATGCCCTTTCGTATTACAAAGAACAGCACAACCCGTATAAGGTGGAACTGATCGAGAACCTGGAGGACGGGGACATCACCTTCTGCGACCACGACACCTTCACCGATTTGTGCCGGGGCGGCCATATCCCGAACACAGGGCTCATCAAGGCCTTTAAGGTCCTGAATGTGGCCGGGGCTTACTGGAGGGGGGACGAAAACCGCCCCCAGCTCACCCGGGTGTACGGGATTTCCTTTCCCAAACAGAAAGACCTCACCGAGTACCTGCACCTGTTGGAGGAGGCCAAAAAAAGGGACCACCGGAAACTGGGCAAGGAACTGGAACTCTTCACCTTCTCCCAGAAGGTCGGGCAGGGGTTGCCGCTCTGGCTGCCCAAAGGGGCAGCCCTGAGGGAGCGCCTTGAGGCATTCCTGAAGCAGGCCCAGAAAAAAGCGGGGTACGAAATGGTCGTCTCCCCCCATATCGGGCAAAAGGAACTCTATGTGACCTCAGGGCATTACGCCAAATACGGGGCGGACAGTTTCCAGCCGATCCACACCCCGAAGCAGGATGAGGAATTCCTGCTGAAACCCATGAACTGCCCGCACCACTGCGAAATCTACAACGCGAAGCCCTACAGCTACAAGGAATTGCCCAAGCGGTTTGCCGAATTCGGCACCGTGTACCGGTATGAGCAGAGCGGGGAACTTCACGGGCTTACCCGCGTGAGGGGGTTTACCCAGGACGATGCCCATATATTCTGTACCCACGACCAACTGGACCAGGAGTTTAAGGAGGTGATCGATTTGTCGCTCTATGTCCTCTCCTCCCTGGGCTTCGACAACTACACGGCCCAGGTCTCTGTGCGGGACCCCGAAACCCCTGAAAAATACATCGGCTCCGCTGAAAACTGGGAACAGGCGGAGGCCGCCATCATCAACGCTGCAAAGGAAAAAGGGCTCAGTTATGTAATCGAACCCGGGGAAGCCGCCTTTTACGGGCCCAAGCTGGATTTTATGGTAAAGGATGCCCTCGGGCGGAAATGGCAGCTCGGGACCATACAGGTGGACTATACCCTCCCGGAACGCTTTGACCTCACCTACAAGGGCAGTGACAACGAGCTGCACCGGCCCGTGATGATCCACCGCGCCCCTTTCGGCAGTATGGAGCGCTTTGTGGCCCTCCTCCTTGAGCACACCGGCGGGAATTTCCCACTCTGGCTGACCCCTCAGCAGGCTATCGTATTGCCCGTCAGTGAGAAACACGAAAAATACGCCCAAAAAGTTTTAAAATCGCTGGAAAATTGCGAAATTCGCGCCCTCGTGGATGCCCGCAGCGAGACGGTAGGCAAGAAAATCCGGGAAGCGGAGATGCAAAAACTACCCTTTATGCTCATCGTGGGCGACCAGGAAATGGACCAGGGTACCATTTCAGTGCGCAGGCACGGAGGCGAAGATCTGGGGGCCGTATCGGTGGAAGCCTTTTCAGACTTGGTCAAAAACGAAATAAATAGTACCTTAAAAAGGTTCAAGGAAGTTTAATTAAAACCTCAAAGTCATAGCAATACGAAGAAGATTCAGGCCCCGGCCTAAAAGGGAAAACAAATTTCCCCATAACATCAACGATAAAATCACTGCCGCTGAAGTCCGGTTGGTAGGTGAGAATATCGAAATGGGTGTCTACAGCACCCAGAAGGCCCTGCAAATGGCCGAAGAACAAGGCCTCGACCTTGTGGAGATTTCACCGAATGCAGATCCACCGGTCTGCAAGATTATAGATTACAAGAAGTTTCTTTACGAGAAAAAGAAACGGGAAAAGGTCATGAAGGCCAAGGCTACCAAGGTAGTCGTAAAGGAGATTCGGTTTGGCCCGAATACGGATGACCACGATTACGATTTTAAAAAGAAACACGCCGAGAAATTCCTGAAGGAAGGCGCCAAGCTGAAGGCTTACGTATTTTTTAAGGGAAGGTCCATCGTGTACAAAGATAAGGGGGAGATCTTGCTGCTCCGCCTGGCAACGGACCTGGAGGATTTCGGGAAGGTAGAGCAGATGCCCAGACTGGAAGGAAAGCGGATGACGATGTTCATCGCCCCCAAGCCCAAAAAGTAAGAGCGAGAAAGCGATTTTTAACTTAACGAGGAAGAGATGCCTAAAATGAAGACAAAGTCCAGTGCCAAAAAGCGGTTCAAGCTTACCGGCACCGGGAAGATCAAGAGAAAGCACGCCTACAAGAGCCATATCTTGACCAAAAAGTCGAACAAGCGCAAGCTTAAACTGACGCACTCTACATTGGTCCACAAGGCTGATGAGAACAGCATCATGGAACAATTGCGCCTGAAATAGGCCGCGATTGCATCGGTAAAATGTGTAACCCTGGAGCCAGGCCCTAAAGTGCCCTTCTAAATTGGGACGCCTGCTACAAAAAACAAACAAAAAATGCCAAGATCAGTAAATTCAGTTGCTTCAAGAGCCCGTCGCAAGAAGGTGATGAAGCAGGCCAAAGGATACTTTGGAAGACGTAAAAACGTCTGGACAGTTGCCAAAAATGCGGTAGAAAAGGCGATGGTATACGCCTACAGAGACCGCCGCACCAAAAAACGAAATTTCCGCTCCCTGTGGATTGCCCGGATCAACGCCGGAGCCCGCCTGCACGGGATGTCTTACTCAGAATTCATGGGCAAGGTAAAAGCCAACGACATCGACCTGAACCGGAAGGTACTCGCCGACCTGGCCATGAACCACCCCGAGGCCTTCAAGGCAGTAGTGGACAAGGTAAAATAACATCGACCGCTTTCTCGCAAAAAACCCGGCCCATCGGCCGGGTTTTTTATTCCCCCTGCAGGGTGAGCACAAGGGTCCGGCCCCCGGCCCGGTTGCGGTGCTCGCACAGGTAAACCCCCTGCCAGGTACCAAGGTTCAGGCATCCCCCGCTCACAGGGAGCAGCAGGGAGCTGCCCATTAGGGAGGCTTTGATATGGGCGGGCATGTCATCGGGTCCCTCGAGGGTATGGGTATAGTACCCCTGCCCTTCCGGGACCAGTTCATTCATATGCCGTTCGAAATCCGCACGCACGGTCGGGTCTGCATTTTCGTTCAGCGTCAGGCTGGCTGAGGTGTGCTTGATGAAGATGTGCAGGAGCCCCGTGCGGACCTGCCCGAGCTCGGGCAGCTGCCGCTGGATGTCCGGGGTGATCAGGTGGAAACCCCGTGAAAAGGGGCGCAGCCGTAATTCGCGCTGAAGCCAGGTCATTTTAGGGTGAAGTTTGCGTTATTCGAGGTGGGAAATGTACATATAAATATACCTTTGCCCCAAATTCCCTGTCAATGGATCTATCCCCAGTTCGACTCGTGGTTACCGACATGGACGGGACCCTTCTCAATTCCCGCCACCAGGTGAGCCCCAGGTTTTTTGAGCTGTTCGGGGCCCTGAAGGCTCACGGCATCCGGTTTGCCGCGGCCAGCGGCCGGCAGTACGAGAGCATCGCGGTAAAACTCGCCCCCATCCTGGACCATCTGGTGATCATAGCCGAAAACGGAGGGCTGGTCCGCCACCAGGGCCGCGAACTCCTCTCCACCCCCCTCGACCCGGTCCTCCGGGACCAGGTTCTGGCACG
>CAZUZE010000096.1:0-7937 GCA_964624565.1 uncultured Robiginitalea sp. | reverse complement strand
CGGTTCCCTGGATCATGGCAGGAACCCTTTTCTTTTTTCTGGTCTTGCTGCTCCTCAGAAGCAGGTTCCTCTTACTGCCGCTGGCCGCTTTCCTTTTTGCGCTTCTCAGTTTCGGGGGCATCTATGGATTCTCCCGGGAGGTGGGAGCCCCCCCGGAAGGGCATTTTACCCTGATGAGCTATAATACCAGGGGTTTTAATGCCCGCGGGTATTATGAGCCTAAAAATGCCGGGGAGCTAATTGTGGACTTTGTGGGGGAACGGGATCCGGATATTGTCTGTATCCAGGAGTTCAACCGAACCTATCTCCCCCCGTTTGAAACCTATCGGGAAAGGCATATTAACGAGGCCGCCTCCGGGAATAGCCCCCAGGCTATTTTTTCCAGGTTTCCGATTGCGGGCGTCGGGGAGATCCCGTTCCCGGATTCGCGGAACAGCGCGATTTTCGCCGATATCCTTATAGGGTACGACACGATCCGGGTGTACAATGTCCACCTGGAATCCTATCAGATAGCCTCCCGGCGTTTTATTACGGCGAATTACGGAAGGGACTTTTTAGAGCGGCTCAACCGCGTGGCCCTGAAGCACCGCCAGCAGGCACAGCTCATCAGGGATCATGTGGATACTTCCCCGTATCCCGCGGTGGTCTGTGGGGATTTGAATGCCACCCCTTTTTCCCGTCCCTACCGGATTTTGAGCAAGGGGATGCGGGATAGCTTCAAGGAAAAGGGGCGGGGTTGGGGAGCCACGTATTACCTGAACCAGATCCTGCCCTACCGGATCGATGTCATCCTTCTATCCCGGGAGGTGGAGGTATACCGCCACCAGACTTTTGAAGTGGGCTATTCAGACCACCTCCCTATCATGGTTGCCCTAAAAACCGCGGGCAAGTAGGAAGCAATCCGCCGTGTCGGCCAGGATGTGCAGCATAAGGGCCAACCCGAAAATCCGGGTTGGTTTGGGCAGTAACAGCAGGGCGTAGGCCGAAATGGCCCAATAGGAATGCAGCGGGTGGAATCCGATACTGCACCGGTCCGGGTCAAAAATGGGGTCGGCCAGCAGGTGGTCCAGGTCGATCAGGATACCGCAGAGGAGGATGAGCACGGCTTTGAGCCGCCTCCCCGGATATAAGAGGATCCCGAGCAGTACGGGTGCTGCAAAATGAATGCCGTAATGCAGGAATTCCCTAAACATCGGGAAGTGCGATGCTACTAAGGTAAGCCCTGGCGGAGGGCCCTTCGTTAAACAGGAGGTCCAGCGTGCTCAGGTTGAGGAGGAAGCCATGGCGCTCCTGGAATACCTGGGGGTACTGCGGCATCTGCACGGGACGTCCCCCCTTGGCCAGAATCAGCTCCCGGGCATCGGCAAGGTGCATGGGTTGCTTCTCATAACTGGCCGACCGGGCGGTTGGAAGAGGAAGTCCGAGCAGCCGGCAAAGGGATTCGGTGGTTTCCAGGTTCAGATCCAGGAGGAAGGAAAAAGGTTTTTCGAACAGGGGCCGGAGGTCGGTTTCGAAGAATTCAAAAAAAGGGGCAGAGCGGTAGGCAGTGGCCAGGCTCCTCCAGTGGTTTCGCTGCCAGGGATGCCTGTTCTCGATCCGTACATCCCGAAGGGCCTGCCGGCCGGTAGCGCCGCCCACGTGCTGTATCGGGATATTGAGCATGAGGGGCCCCTGGTCTGTGGCGATATAACAGCGGTTCCTGTAGGTTTGCTTCTGGAAATTGTCCCACACTTCCCATGTGACCTGGTGCTGTGCCACAACGGCCATGGTCAGGATGTTCGGGAAATATCCCGGGTGGAGCAAAACTTCCATTGGGGACTAGCTCTTTTGGTGCTTCCGGCGGCGTTTCCTGAAAAAGTCAAACACAAAATAGCCGACCAGGGCCAGCAGGAAATACCTGAAATAGGACCGGGGTTCCCCGTCACCACCGACGGTGGTAAAAATGCGATCCCACCTGGGCTTCCAGTTGGCCATCCCTTCGTTGAAATTGTCGAAACTCATCCAGATAAAGACTGGTTTCCCGACAATGTGGTCTTCGGGGACGTACCCCCATGCCCGACTGTCCTCGGAATGGTCCCGGTTATCCCCCATCATCCAGTAATAGTCCTGTTTGAAGGTGTAGGTTTTGGCCGGGGCCCCGTTGACCAGGACCTGGTTGCCCGAGACCGTCGCAGTGTTATGCTCGTAATCGCGGATGATTTTCCGGTACAGGGGGAAGGTCTCGGGGGTGAGTTCCACCTCATCCCCCCTGGCGGGGATGTATATGGGCCCCAGCTGGTCGTAGTTCCAGGGGTACCTGGGGTCCTGGGGAAAGATATTATAGCCCGGTTCACCCGGGGTATCCAGGACGCGCACAACAGAATCGATGGACGAAAGCTTCTCCAGGGATGCCACCATTTCGCTGGTAAGGGTGGTCAGGCGCTCCCTCGGGGTTACCTCCTTGATGGCTGAAATCCCCGCCTTGCGGATGATATCCACTGACAGGCCCCCTGGGCCTGTAAAGAGTTCAATTTGTCCGTCCGTCCGGGTTTTGGCGCCCATCAGGTTGGCCGTACTGAGGATTTCAATCTGGGAACGGTTCAGGGGCGCCGTCACGTAGGTCCTGGTGAAATCGGTTACCCCGGCCTCATCGAGCACCCTGGCGGAGACCCCTTTCTGGCCGTAGACCGTGTAATCATACATGGGTTTGGCCCTTCCGGGCAGCTCCAGTTGCTTCCCGTTGATATATACATAGCCGTCCCTCACCTCGAGGGAATCCCCCGGGACCCCCACACAGCGCTTCACGTAATTTGATTTCTTGTCAATGGGCTTCCTGACCCCGGCCTCGGCTTTGAAAAACTGCCGCACCGTATCGGCCGGCCAGCTGAAGACCACCAGGTCCGTCCGCCCGACCTTCTGGAACCCGGGAAGCCTCATATACGGCAGCTGCGGTTTGGTGAGGTAGGAACGGATCCCGACCACCGGCAGGGTGTCGTGTACCATGGGTGCTGCTACCGTGGTCATCGGGACGCGTGCCCCGAAATGGAACTTGCTGACAAAAAGCAGGTCCCCGACCCGGAGGGTGCGCTCCAGGGACCCGGTGGGGATGACATAGGGCTGTATAAAATACGTGTGCACCAGGGTGGCTGCCACAATCGCAAAGACGATGGAGCTGACCCATTCCCCCGAGGCCGATTTCGGGTGCAGGTCCCGGTCCTCGATATACGCCACGTCCAGGGCGTAGTTGACATAGTAGATATAAAACCCGAGGGTAAGGATGACCAGCCACGTCTCGAGCAGGCTGTTCCTTCCGAAACTCCGGATGGTTTCCACCCAGATGACCGGGAACATCAGCAGGTTGATGATCGGGATGAAAAGCAGCAGTACCCACCAGGAAGGCCTGCGGATGATTTTCATCAGGATGATGGCGTTGTAGATGGGAATGGCCGCTTCCCAGGATTGGCGCCCGGCTTTTACGTATAGTTTCCAGGTTCCAAGGAAATGGATCAGCTGTACGGCCAGAAAAAAGAGCAGCCACTGTGTATAGTTCATACGTACCTATTTACCCCAAATAACGCACGATGCCGGCGAAAATTTGGCTTGTTTAACGGAGGTTTAACACGTCTTTCATTCCAAAAACCCCTTTTCTCCCCAACAACCACTCGGCGGCCAGCACCGCCCCGAGGGCAAATCCTTCCCGGTTGTGGGCGGTGTGTTGTATTTCGATGCTGTCAGTGGCACTGGAGTAGGTGATGCGGTGGGTCCCCGGGGTGTCACCAATGCGCTCTGAGGCAATCGGCAGGGTATCAGCGCCTCCAGGATCCATATCCCATCCGGTATACCGGCTGTTGCCGATGATTCCCTCCGCCAGGGTGATGGCCGTCCCGCTGGGGGCATCCAGTTTGCGGGTGTGGTGTATTTCGGTCAGTGCCGCCGTGTATTCGGGAAATCCGGACATCAGCCGGGCGAGGTGTTCGTTCAGTTCGAAAAACAAATTCATCCCCAGGCTGAAATTCGAGGCATAGAGGAAGGCCCCGCCCACCTGCCGGCAAAATTCTTCGGCCCTGGGAAAGTCGGCCAGCCACCCGGTAGTCCCGGACACCACAGGGACGCCCTGTTCCAGGCAGGCGAGAATATTTCCGAGGGCCGCCTCCGGGGTGCTGAAGTCGATCGCGACATCCAGCATTTCGAATGCGGGAAGCTCACCCGGGCTGTCAATCCTGGCGACCACCTCGTGCTGGCGGGTGGAAGCGATGCTTTCGATCATCCGCCCCATGGTCCCGTAACCGAACAATCCGATCTTCATAGTTCCTAAAATCTTATGGCCAGGCCTATGCCATAGCTGGCTTCCGCACTGATGGGGTGGAAATCCAGGTAGGGTTCAAAATGCAGGCTGAGGTCTTCGTTTACATTGTATTGCTGCAGGTGGGCGTCCACATTCGCATCGATGATATTCAGGGCGTAGAGGCCAATGGTGATCAATAGCGCCAGGTCCCGGTCCCGCTGGTACCGCTCCTGGGCATCCTGGAGGGCCTCGGTAGAGAAATTGGGACTGCTGGGTACAAAATCGTCATCCGGATTCAGGTCGTAGAATTCATCATCCGTAAACCCTGCCCTCCTTCGTTTGAAAGCCGTCCGCGTCCGGTCGTACAAATCGTCATTGTACAAATAGGCGTACACCCCGGTCCCGATGGCGGCCCAGACGATGGGAACCTTCCAGTACCGCTTGTTGTAGGCCTGCCCGAGCCCGGGCACCACCGCCGAATAGAAAGCGGCCTTGCTCGGTGCCAGGGGATTGGTGGGCCTTTTGGTCACTTCTTCCACCGTGATGCCCTGGCCTTCTATATAGTCCCGAATGGAATCCGTCTCCCGCTCCGTTGGATTTTCTTCCTGGGCCTTCAGGGATGTAAGCGCCAAAAGAAACCCCAGGACGAGAAGAAGCTTAGGCACTGGTTATGCGTTTAAGTATTGATTTGAATTCGGAAACGCTCTTGAAGGGAATGCTGATCTTGCCTTTTCCCTCCCCGGATACCGCCAGTTTTACCTCTGCATCCAGATACCTCCTGAGGGTTTCGAGATCTTCAGCGGCAAATTCGGGAATCCCCGCCTTTTTCCGGGGTTCCCCTTTATTGCTGCCCGCGGGGGCCTCGTGGTAGGTCCGGACCAGGGCCTCCGTCTCCCGGACCGAGAGGTTTTCCCGGATGACCTGCTCGTAGATGGAGATCTGGTCTTCACGGGACTCGACATTGACCAGGCACCGGCCGTGCCCCATGCTGATAAAGCCATCCCGCATCCCGGTCTGGATAATGGGGTCCAGCCGCAGGAGCCGCAGGTAATTGGTGATGGTGGAGCGTTTTTTGCCGACCCGCTCGCTGAGGCGCTCCTGGGTCAGGCCGATTTCGTCGATCAGCCGCTGGTAGGACAGGGCGACTTCCACGGGGTCCAGGTCCTGCCGCTGTATGTTTTCAACCAGGGCCATCTCGAGGGACTCCTGGTCATTGGCGATGCGGATATAGGCCGGGATCTGCCTCAGGCCGATCTTTTTGGAGGCGCGGTACCGGCGTTCCCCGGAAACGAGCTGGTACTCGTTGAATCCGAGTTTGCGGACCGTGATCGGCTGGATCAGCCCCAGCTGCCGGATGGATTCCGCGAGTTCTTGCAGGGCTTCATCGTCAAAATTGGAGCGCGGCTGAAAGGGGTTCACAGCAATGGAGTCCAAATCCAGCTCCACAATGCTCCCCACGACCTTGTCCGCATTCTGGTCCGAAGCAGACCGTATATCATTTTCGGGGTCTTTGAGCAGGGCCGAAAGCCCCCTTCCCAATGCCTGTTTTTTAGTAGCCTTCGCCATTAAACGGTCTGTCTGTTTTTCTGAAGCAGTTCGTGGGCCATGTTCAGGTAGTTTACAGCCCCTTTGCTGCTCGCGTCGTACTTGATGATGCTCTCCCCGTAACTGGGCGCCTCCCCGAGGCGCACATTCCTTTGGATGATCGTCTCGAAGACCATGTCGCCGAAGTGTTTTTTGACCTCCTCGACCACCTGGTTCGACAGCCTCAGCCGGGAATCGTACATGGTCAGGAGCATGCCCTCGATATCGAGGTCCGGGTTGTGGATCCGCTGCACGCTCTTAATGGTATTGAGCAATTTTCCCAATCCTTCCAGGGCGTAGTATTCACATTGGATGGGAATAATGACTGAATCTGCTGCGGTAAGGGCATTGAGGGTCAACAGGCCCAGGGAAGGGGCACAGTCGATAAGGATGTACTCGTAGCGCTCGCCGAGCTCGGCTATGGCTTTTTTGAGCATGTATTCCCGCTCGTCCTTGTCGACGAGTTCAATCTCGATGGCCACCAGGTCGATATGGGCCGGGATCAGGTCGACATTCGGAGAACTCGTCTCAATGATCGTATCCATAGCCGAAGCCGTGTGTTCCAGGAGTTGATAACTGCCCGCCGGGTGCGCTTCCGCATCAACACCCAGCCCCGAGGTGGCATTGGCCTGGGGATCGGCATCGATAACAAGCACCTTCTTCTCCAAAACCCCCAGAGCGGCCGCGAGATTTACGGTAGTGGTGGTCTTTCCAACGCCCCCTTTCTGGTTCGCAATCGCAATAATCTTACCCATAGGTACCTGTAAAATTAGGGGTTAAAAATACGATTATTTGGCGTTGGAGAAAACGGAACTTGTTAACACAAGGTGGATAACTAAGGCTTTTTCCGGGCGCTCATGCCCGTGTTGGCGATCAGGTTCCGTTACCGGGAAGCCGGTAAGTCCGGAGGTTTTCGACCAACGGCTTCAGGCGCTGGTCAGCAATTCCAGGATTTCAATGGCCGCATCGGGGATCCGCGTTCCCGGTCCGAAAACACCGACCACGCCGGCATCATAGAGGAAATCGTAATCGCCCCTGGGGATTACCCCGCCCACGATGACCAGGATGTCGTCCCGCCCAAGCGCTTTCAGTGCCCGGATCACCTCGGGAACCAGCGTTTTATGGCCGGCGGCA
Organism: uncultured Robiginitalea sp.; assembly: GCA_964624565.1. Classification (GTDB taxonomy): domain Bacteria; phylum Bacteroidota; class Bacteroidia; order Flavobacteriales; family Flavobacteriaceae; genus Robiginitalea. Next base: position 955 of record CAZUZE010000096.1, on the reverse strand, counting down.
AGGGATGAGACCCCCAGGATATGCACATCGTTTTCCACGGCCTGTTTGGCGGCCTCCTCCGGCGTCTGGAACAGGGGTCCGATATCTACATCAAACCCCAGGTCGGCATAGGCGGTAGCGACCACCTTGGCGCCCCGGTCATGGCCGTCCTGTCCCATCTTGGCGATCATGATGCGCGGCCTGCGGCCTTCCCGGATCGCAAAAGCATCCGATAGTTCCCGTGCCCTTTCAAAAGATGCGTCCTTTTTTATTTCGTCTGAATACACACCTGAGATCGATTGTACTTCGGCCTTGTGCCTGCCAAAGGCCTTCTCCATCGCCAGGCTGATTTCCCCCAGGCTGGCGCTGTGCCGGGCCGCTTCCACGGCTAAAGCTAGTAAATTTTCATCCGGCCCCGCTGCCTTTCCGGCCTTCTTTTTTGCCGCCGCCGCGGTAAGGCGGTCCAGGGCTTCTGCCACCCTGGAGGCATCCCTGTTTTTGCGGACTTCTTCCAGGCGCTGTATCTGCTCCCGGCGCACCTTGGAATTGTCGACCTCGAGGATATTGAGGAACTCCTCCTCCTCGGTGCGAAAGGTGTTCAGGCCCACAATAAGGTCCTGTCCGCTGTCAATCCGGGCTTGCTTCCGGGCGGCAGCTTCCTCGATGCGAAGTTTTGGGATGCCCGCTTCGATGGCCCGGGTCATGCCGCCATAGGATTCGGTTTCGGCTATGAGTTCCCAGGCTTTTTCGCATAGCTCAGCCGTCAGGCGTTCCACGTAATAGCTCCCGCCCCAGGGATCGACCGTGCGCGTGATGCCCGTTTCCTCCTGCAGGATGAGTTGGGTATTCCGCGCGATCCGGGCTGAAAAGTCCGTGGGCAGGGCAATGGCTTCGTCCAGGGCGTTGGTGTGCAGGCTCTGGGTCCCCCCGAAGACTGCTGCCGAGGCTTCGACCATCGTACGGGCCACATTGTTGA
>CAZUZE010000095.1:0-8123 GCA_964624565.1 uncultured Robiginitalea sp. | reverse complement strand
GCTCCCCGAAGCAACCCCGACGGGGGTATCCACCTTCATGCCAGAAGCCTTGCATTCATCCACCCGGTCCGGAAAGAACCCGTGCAGCTCGTGGCGGACCCGCCCGCCGACCCGCTATGGGAGGCATGCCTGTAACCATGTGGGGAAGTACTTTATTCTGAAATAATTTCTCCTTCGACCAGTGCGAGGATCTCAACAAATCGTTTCCTCAGGATCAGGGACTGGAAATTTGCGCATTTGTTGGTGCTGTAGCACCGCCACAAGTGGTCTTCGAGGTCCGGGTGGTCCCGGAGGGCATTGAAATCCACTTCATAGCGGGAGGTTCCGTTATCATCATCCGTACAGAGCAAGGTGCCATTGGCCCCGTCCTTAGACTCCAAACAATCCAACCGGGATGCTTTGATACGCCCCGTTGAAATGGCCCTCTACCCTGATCCCTGCCTGCGGCAGGAAGGTTTGTTATTTGATCCTCGCAGGCAATTGCCCACTGCCGGTACCCTCCTGGCGCACGCGATTCCTACCGCGTCAGTGCCAGTGCTTTTTCCCTGATGATTTCCGCCACGGGCCTTCCCTGCAAATGGCTTTCCAGCCAGGAGAGGATGTCCAGGTACAGGAAGGCCCGCTTCTCGTAGGGATGGTCCTCGTATACCTTGAGGCGGTTGTAGAGGTCCTGGAATTCAGCCCGGAGCTCATGTGGGTAGATCGACCCCATCTTCCGGAGGAATTTGATCATCTCCCGCTGCACCGCGTGCAGCTCATTCATCTTCAGAAGGAATTTATAGGTGCTTTTGAGCTGCACTTCGAGGTGATAATCCATGCCTGCCTCGTAATGGGCAACCAGGGACAAAACCCGGGCGAAACACATGAGGTCTTCGCGTACCTTCAGGTTTTTGCTGCTGATGATTTTGTTCAGGTACCGGATGCAGGTCTTATTGTCCCCCACCCCGAAATACAGGGAGGCCAGTTTGTAGTAGAAAAGCATGATATGGTGCTTGTCGAGCTGGGCCCGGTGCTTTTCGATCCCGTATTCGACAATGCGGGCCAGGTAGAGGCCTTTCTCGAAAGTACCCTCCATAAAGTGGAGGTTCAGCCGGTTGGCATTCAGGTAGAGGAAGGAAAGCGTGGCGACATTGTCGTTCTTGGGGAAGGCATTCTGGCCGATGACCTGCTCGAGCCGCTCGAGGGTTTCGCGAAACTGGGAACTGTATTTGACAAAGAAAAGGGATTCGAGCAGGTAGTTGTTCCCTTTGAGAAAGAACACGGGGTTCAGGTAGATCATGCCCGGCGTATCGTAGAAAAGGGCGACCCATTTGCTGGCATAGCGATAACAGGAGAGAAAATCCTGGGTGAGGAAACTGTACCACAGATGGGCCTGGTACAACCAGATTTTCTCCCGAAAACCCAGGTTTTCAAATTTGAAATCCGGCAAATTGGCGTCGAAGAAATCGGCGACCCTCCGATGATCCTCATCATTTCTGACGTATCCCATTTTAAGCATCATGCCGTATAACTCCAGGGAGAGGTTTGAGAGCTTGCCCGTAATGGCGTTCATTTCCGAGAGCCACTGGGATTGCCGGGCCAGTTCCCCTGCCCGGTCCGGGAGGCTCCTGGTGATATACTGGGTTTCGATAACCTTTTCCAGCTCGACGATCTCGTAGGCGATATTTTTCTCTTCTTTTTCGATGGCAATTGCCTTTGCCTTGTCGAGTAACTTGAGGCTTTGCTTATAAAGCCCCTTCTGGTACAAGATGGTCGCAAAATCGAGTTGTTCCCGGATCTGCACCCGCACGTTCTGGTTGCCGGGGTTCAGCCGGAGGCTGATCAGGATTTGCTTGTAGAGATGCGCCTTGAGGTTGGAAAGCTGGGATTTCTTGACAATATTACTCTGCAGGATTGCCTTCTCATCGTAGACGCGCATCTTGTCGAGCAGGTTGAAAAGGGCCAGGAATTTGGCATCTGTATTCACCCCGAGCCTCCCCACGTAGAGCTTGAACTGCCGCTTTTCGGATTTGGAAAGGGACTTGATCAGCACAAACAAGCTATCTTTCTGGGTACTTGTCATCGTAATAATCGCCTTTTATCTATTTGATTTTATGTGTTTTAGATGTCCCAAAATGATCCTAAACGTCATAAACCCAAAACTGAAACCCAATCCGTTCGATTGGGTCCGTTTATTTTCGCTATAATCAATAAAAGTACACAATTCTGATGAGTACAGAGAAGGTTCACATATTTGACACCACCCTTAGGGACGGGGAACAGGTTCCGGGATGCAAACTCGACACGGAACAAAAACTCGTGATCGCCAGCCGGTTGGATGAGCTGGGTGTAGATGTGATCGAAGCGGGATTTCCCATATCAAGCCCTGGGGATTTCAATTCTGTTTCCGAAATCGCCCGGATTGTCAGGAACGCCACGGTCTGCGGCCTGACCAGGGCTGTTGAAAAAGATATCGAGGTGGCGGCTGAAGCCCTGAAAAAGGCCAGGCGCCCCAGGATCCATACGGGCATCGGCACATCGGATTCCCATATCCGGTACAAATTCAACGCAACCCGGGAAGAAGTTCTGGAACGGGCTGTGGCCGCCGTAAAATACGCCAAGCGGTTTGTCGAGGATGTCGAGTTCTATGCCGAGGATGCCGGGAGGACCGATAACGAATACCTCGCCCGCGTCTGTGAGGCCGTGATCAAGGCGGGAGCGACCGTCCTGAACATTCCAGACACGACCGGGTACTGCCTGCCCGAAGAATACGGGGCCAAAATGAAATATCTGAAGGAAAATGTAAAGGGTATTGAAAAGGCGATCCTCTCCTGCCATTGCCACAATGACCTGGGGCTGGCCACCGCGAATTCCATCTCCGGGGTCATCAACGGGGCCAGGCAAATCGAATGCACCATCAACGGCATCGGGGAGCGGGCCGGGAACACCTCCCTTGAGGAAGTGGTGATGATCCTGAGGCAACACCCGTACCTGAACCTCGATACCGGAATCGACAGCAAACTCCTCTACAGCACCAGCCAGATGGTATCCCGAAAAATGGGAATGCCCGTGCAGCCCAACAAGGCCATCGTGGGTTCCAATGCCTTCGCCCACAGTTCGGGGATCCACCAGGACGGGGTAATCAAAAAGCGGGAAACCTACGAGATCATCAATCCGGAGGACGTGGGGGTCACCGAGTCTTCCATTGTCCTTACGGCGCGCAGCGGCAGGGCCGCCCTGGCCTACCGGGCCAAAAAGGTGGGGTACGAACTCACCAAAGTACAACTGGATGCGGTCTATGAAGAGTTCCTCAAATTCGCAGACCGGAAAAAAGAAATAGTCGACGAGGATATCCACCAAATCGTGGAGGCCTCCTCTATAAAGATTGAAAACGTAGCCTGATGAAATTGAAAATTGCCCTGCTCCCCGGAGACGGAATCGGCCCGGAAGTCGTTGCACAAGCCGTGGGTTGCCTGCAGGCTGTCGAGGATGCCTTCGGGCACCAGTTTATTTTTGCGGAAGCCCCCGTGGGGGCCATTGCGATGAACGACGGGGGCAATCCGCTGCCCGCGGATACACTCGCCCTCTGCAAGCGTTCGGACGCCGTCCTGTTCGGGGCCATCGGCGATCCCAAATACGACAATAACCCGGATGCCAAAATCCGGCCGGAACAGGGGCTGCTCCAACTGCGCAAGGAGCTCGAACTCTTCAGCAACATCCGCCCGGTACAGGTCTTCCCTACCCTGATTGAAAACTCCCCCTTGCGAAAGGAAATTATCAGCGGGACGGATTTTGTCATTTACAGGGAACTCACCGGGGGGATTTACTTCGGTGAAAAGACGCTCAGTGAAGACGGGAAAACGGCATCGGACCTCTGTATTTACAGCGAATCCGAAATCAGCCGCATCGCCCACCTTGCCTTTAAGGCTGCCAAGGGCCGCCGGCAAAAACTAACCCTGGTCGACAAGGCCAATGTGCTGGAATCCTCCCGCTTATGGCGGAGGGTGGTAAGCAGTATCGGGAAAAGCTACCCGGAAGTGGCCCTCAATTACCTCTTTGTGGATAATGCGGCCATGCAGATGATCCTGAACCCTGCCCAGTTCGACGTGATCCTCACCGAGAACATGTTTGGGGATATCCTCTCGGACGAGGGCAGCGTGATCGGGGGTTCCATCGGCCTGTTGCCGTCTGCATCTGTGGGCGAGAAATACGCCATGTTCGAACCCATCCACGGCTCTTTTCCCGAAGGCGCGGGGAAAAACATCGCGAATCCCATAGCGACGATCCTATCGGTGGCCATGCTGCTGGACCACTTCGGCCTCAAGGAGGAGACCCAGGCGGTCATCAAGGCGGTCAACCGTTCGCTCAAGGATGGCATCGTCACCCCCGACCTTAACCCCAAGAGCACTTATGGTACCGACGATGTCGGCCATTTTATCGCGAGCCATATCACCGATGCCGAGGACTACAGGGGATTGAACAAAGAAAATATCGGATTGGGGAAATCCACGATCATTTAGCATCCTGTTCTGAATGAGTCCGAAAAAATCCCCGGGAGGCTTCCCGGGGATTTTTTCATAGTGGGCAAAGCGCATATCGGTATTGAATTCTTTTCACATTATCTTATCTTTGGGGGCTTAAAGGGCACCATGAATATTTCCTACAACTGGCTGAAACAATTCGTCGAAATCGACTGGAAATCAGAGGATATTGCCGAACTCCTGACGGATCTCGGCCTTGAAGTGGAAGGGATCACCCCATTTGAATCCGTCCGGGGCAGCCTGAGCGGTGTCGTGGTGGGGGAAGTCCTCAGCTGCGGGAAGCACCCCAACGCGGACAAGCTGAAGGTCTGCACTGTGGACGTCGGTGGCCCGGAGCCCCTCTCCATCGTATGCGGGGCCCCCAATGTGGCCGCAGGTCAAAAGGTACCGGTCGCCACCGTGGGAACGACCCTGTATGACGCCGAGGGCAATCCCTGGAAGATCAAAAAGGGAAAAATCCGGGGGGAAGCGAGCCATGGCATGATCTGCGCAGAGGATGAGCTGGGGCTGGGAGAAAGCCATGCCGGGATTATGGTCCTTGAGACCAGTACCCCCAACGGTACCCCATGCAGCGAACTCTTCGCCATCGAAAAAGACGAGGTTTTTGAAATAGGGCTCACCCCGAACCGGGCGGATGCCATGAGCCATTACGGAGTGGCCCGTGACCTGCGGGCCGGGCTCCGGCAGAAAAAGGTGCACCTGGAGGTGCGGACCCCTTCGGTCAGTTCCTTCAACATCGACGACCGTTCCCTGCGTATCGACGTTTCAGTGGAGAACTACGATCTGGCCCCGAGGTATTGCGGGATCAGCCTTACCAACCTGATCGTGCAGCCCTCCCCGGACTGGCTTAAAAACAGGCTGAAGGCCATTGGCCTGAAACCGATCAACAATGTCGTGGATGCCACGAATTATGTGCTGCACGAGCTGGGACAGCCCCTTCACGCCTTCGATGCGGACCGGATTTTTGGCAAAAAGGTCATTGTAAAAAAGGCCGAGGCCGGAACGAAGTTCATGACCCTGGACGGCATAGAGCATACCCTTGACGGGGAAGACCTCATGATCTGTGACGGGGAAAAGCCCATGTGCATTGCGGGTGTCTTTGGGGGAATCAATACGGGTGTCACCGAGGACACCAAATCCATTTTCCTGGAGAGCGCCTATTTTGATCCTGTTTCCATCCGCCGTACTGCCAAGCGGCACGGCCTCAGCACGGACGCCTCCTTCCGCTTTGAACGGGGTGTGGATATCGAAAATACGGAGTATGCCCTGGTTCGGGCCGCCATACTGATCCGGGAACTTACCGGTGGCAATATCAGTTCGGATATTGTGGACCTGTATCCCAAGAAGAAGGAAAACCAAAGCGTTTTCCTCAGGTTTGAAAAAATTGATTCCCTGATCGGCCACGTGATCCCCAGGGACACGATTAAATCGATTCTGGCCTCCCTGGATATTCAGGTGCGCAGTGTCACAGAAACAGGCCTTGGGCTGATCATCCCGTTTTACCGGGTAGACGTCCGTCGCGAGGTGGACGTGATAGAGGAAATCCTCAGGGTATACGGGTATAACAACGTTTCCTTCAGCGAAAAAATCAACGCTTCCATTGCCCCGCCGAGGGGTGTGGAACCGCATGTGATCGAAGAGGCCGTCGGCCGGCAACTCGCCGCCAATGGCTTTTATGAGATCCTCGCGAACAGTCTGACGAACCCGACCTATCAGGAGCTGGCCGGGCAAGGGCCCAGGGACACCCTCACCCTGCTCAATCCCCTGAGCCGGGAGCTGTCAGCCCTGAGGACCGATATGCTCTTCGGGGGGCTGGAAGCCATTTCCCACAACCTGAACCGCAAGCAGCAGGACCTAAAATTTTTCGAATTCGGAAAAGTCTACCGGCAGGAGAAAAAAAACCAGGAGGAATCCCCGAGGCTATCCCTGCTGGTCACCGGGAACAGGAACCGGGACCACTGGTCCGGACCCCGGGAACAAACCAGCTTTTTTTACCTGAAAGGAGTGCTGCAGCAACTGCTCGAACGCCTTGGATTTGAACGGTGCCGGGAAACACCTGTGGAAGACCCCCGGTTTGCCGAAGGGCTCGAACTGGGCAACGACAGCGGTAGCGTAGCCACTTTCGGGCTGGTCCGGAGCAGCATCCTTGAGGCCTTTGACATCTCACAACCGGTTTTCTACGCAGACCTGCATTGGGCAGCGGTGCTGGAGCAGACGGGGAGGACGGCTTTCAACTACCGCGATATTCCTAAATTCCCCGAAGTGAAAAGGGACTTTGCGCTCCTGCTCGACGAGCAGGTGACCTACCAGCAACTGTACGACCTGTCCTTTGAAGCAGAACCGGGATTATTGAAGGAGGTACAGCTGTTCGACGTCTACACGGGGGACAAACTTCCCGGGGGCAAAAAGTCCTATGCGCTGAGTTTTACCCTGAGCAATCCGGAAAAAACACTTACCGACAAGCAGATCGATGCAGCCATGAACCGGTTACAGGAAAAATTCGAGAAAGGGCTTGGGGCGGTCTTAAGATAGCTTCAGGGAATCGGGGGGCCCGGCCTGACAACCCCGTCCAGGGTGTGAAGGACCAGGTTTTCTGAAACGGTATCCGCCTGCACGATCCGCGAAGTATTTCCTGCACAGTCCATCAGCACAATGTCCACTCCCTGTAGGGTAGCTATCAGCTGTTCCCCCTGTATGGTGGTAAAGGTTGCCACGCCTTCCCCCCTGCACAGTGCCTTGAGGATGCGCGATGCGCTGAGTGCCCCGGCCACAATATGGTAGGAAACCAGTTCCCTCAGCTGTTTTTTGTTTTCGGGATCCGACAGGTGGAATTCCCTGTCGAGTTCCTGGAATGCCTTGTCCGAAGGGGCAAACACGGTAAAAGACCCGCCGTTTTCGAGCGTTTCCTCAAGTTCGGACAACGCGATGGCTTCTGAAAATGTGGGGGACGCCGTCAGGGAAATGGCGGCTTCGGGTAGCTGCTGGCACTGTAGGCCGGAAACCAGAAAAAAAATCCCGCAACAGAGCAGGAAACAGGCATATCTCATCGTGTTCAGGCAATTAGGGGCAAAAAAAGAGCCTGATCGATAAACGGCTCTTTTTCATCGACAAAATACCCATTTTTGGATAGATATCATAAAACAAGTCCGAAGACCTTAAATATTTTAACATTTTTTTAGTAAATCATCTTTTAAGGGTTTGTTTGACATGATCGATATCATTCTTTAACTTTGAAACATTGCTAAAAGAAAAAGAATGTTAGAAAGAACCAATATCGAGGCAAAGCTCCGCGCCGCGCGGGGCCCGCTTCCCGAAGTACACGTACTTGAAAGCCTCCTGCAGGAGGCAAATATCCAATGGAGCGGGGCTTCAGGGCAGCTTTCCCACGAAGAAGCGCCCCCCCGGGTGAACCAGTTCGATTTTGACCTGCTGGACACCTCCCGGATTTACCACCTGGACCACATCCGGAATATTTGCATCGATTACAGGCTGCGGTTTCTCGACCTGAAGTATTTTAAGCCCGAACTCCCGGAGGAAGCCCGCGAGGCCATTACAGAAATCGAGCAGGTCCACCAGACACAGGTGGACGGATTGAAGATCATC
>CAZUZE010000094.1:3597-8189 GCA_964624565.1 uncultured Robiginitalea sp. | reverse complement strand
AAAAAAGGGATATCCGAAGCAGGAAGATAAGAAAAAAACAGGCGCGCATCGGGCTTGATCAGGTTGGTAGCTTAAAGATACGCCCAAGGCCATCGGAAACCAAATTAGAACCATTGTACTTTTACCCTGTCGGGATAGCAGGGGCGCACCGGTTCGGGACCCCTGTGTCAGCGGGCGATCTCAAGCAGGGCCGTGTCATAAGGGGTGTCCAGTTCAACCGCGCCGTCCTTTACGACAACCTCCGTATTGGAATAGGTGTCATAAAGCTTCGTGCCATCCCCGAAAAAGCCTTTAACTCTCAGGGTTTTTGGCCCCCTGGGCAATTCCAGGCCGATGACCACCTTGTCTTTGTAAGGATCGGCAACGTAGGTGCGGCTGAAAACGTAGGGGGCTTTCGAAAGCCGTTTGTGCTTGCCGGCCCCCACGGCAGGGTGGGCCCTGCGGAACCTCCCCAGTTTTTGCCAGTGCGATAGGACGGCCCGGGTGCTGTCCCGGCTTTCCAGGTCTTCCCAGTTCATAAAGGAGCGGAGGGTGGCATCGCCCACAGTCCCGGGGATCTGCAGGCTTCTGGAGGTTTCATCCCCATAGTATATCTGAGCGGCCCCCGGGGTGAGCAACAGCATGTTCGCGCTCCGGAAAGGCTGTTTGCGTTCCGGGTCAAAAGGGGTGCCGTCATCGTGGGAAGTGAGGTAGTTCAGGATGCTTTTGCCCTTGAGCTTTGTATGGAGCAGGCTGCTGTATTTTGTAAAGACAGCCTCGTAATCTTTCCCAGCGTCCGTCTTGAGTTCAAAGTTGATCAGGGCCTGGAAGCCGTGGTCGAAATAATCCACCTTCCGGTCCCCGAAATCAAAATCCCGCCCTCCGGAGGCCCCGTAATTATAGACTTCGCCCACCATGTAAAAAGGCAGGTCATCGAGCGCCTTTTCAGGGTACATCCGCTTCCAGTTTTCAAAGGCATAGGAAGCTTCCTGATAGAGTTCAGCCCAGGCTTTCTCATCGGCGTGCTTCACCGTATCGACGCGGAAGCCGTCAATCCCTAGCTGGTTCACATAATCCGTAAGCCACTTGATGATGTAAAAACGCGGGGCCCTGGGGTACCCGGTGCGCTGAAAGAAATTCTGCAGCTCATCCAGTTCCGTGCTCAGCCGCCCTTCTGACTTCCACTTGGCCAGCAGGGCATCGGGCAATTCAACGGGGGTGTCCCGGTCCGTGTAAATATCGGGCAGGTTCTTCACCAGGGTACAGGCAGTGGTATTTTCATATGTGGAAAAATCACAGGTAGGCTCCAGGCGGACCCAGTCTTCCGGCCAGGCCGGGTCCTGGTCGGTAACCGGCCCGGTATGGTTCACCACCACGTCCATAAGGACGCGGATCCCCCTTGAATGGGCGGCCTCCACCATGGCCCTGAGCTCCTGGTACGTGCCGAAGTTCGGGTCCAGGGAAGTCCAGTCCTTCGCCCAGTAGCCGTGATACGCGTAGGTATTCCCGGTCCCTTCGTCCGTATCCCCGTGGACCTGCTCCACCACAGGTGTAAACCAGATGGCGCTGACCCCGAGGTCTGTAAAATACCCCGAGCGGATTTTCTCCGTGATGCCGGCGATGTCCCCGCCCATGAACCCCCTTAGGGGGCCGGTGGGGTTCGTGCGGCCGAAATTGATGTCATTCTCCTTATCTCCATTGTTGAAGCGGTCGGTAAGCAGGAAATAAACGTTTGCATTTTCCCACAGGAACGGGCCCTCACGTTCCGTTTCATCCACTGGCTCAGCGGGTTCCTGAACCAGGGCGGCCTCCGTGGATTCAGGGGAGGGGTCCTTTCGGGCCTCGGGTTTGCACGTGCACAAAAGCAATGGAATCAGGCATACGGGAAGGATGCTGCGCATGGGTTCGGGAATTTTCCTAAAACTATAAAATGAACCCCGAAAACTAAAATTTAATTTTCCCGGTTGAGGACCTTGTATTCCTCGTAGCAACTGCTCAGGGCATCGAGGATTTGCAGGTCATTGGCTGTCATCAGGAAGGATTTGGAGTAATTGCAGTTGGTCAGGATATCCTCTATGTCCACCTTTTCGAGCTGCAACAGTTCCATGAGGGTGGTCCGGTCAAATTTGGAGGCGAGCAGGTCCCGTATCTGGTCATCCTCCTTGATCTGTCGCAGTTTGCGCATTTGCCGCGGATGCCTCCCGAAGATATTGCGGAGCTGGTCCGCGGGGTTGAGGATGGCCCCCAGCACTTTGGATACGGCCCCCGGCGTCTTGCTGCCGCCCTCGTAGCTTACGGCCAGGCCGGAAATACTGTACTGGTATGCATTGTTGATCGGCAGGTTTTTGACGTCCACCTCCAGGTATCCGGTGAGCTGGTAGGGCTGCACAACGACCTCCTCCAGGGCATAGGCCAGTTCGGTAAGGGCGATTTTGGTGTCCTGGAATTTGAACATGTCGTAGGTAACCCGGATTTTCTGGGGCTTAAAGCCAAGATAGGAAAGGTACAGGGTATCGTTGACCGCCGCCCGGATGGAAAACGCCCCGTTCTGGTCAGTGATGGTGCCCACCACCTGGTTCAGGTTGATCACGTGCACGCTCTCCAGGGGACGGTCCGTCTGGGCGTTGATGACCACGGCTTCCAGCCGGGTTTCACCGGTACTGGCCGCGGGGTCCTGCGCCAGGACGACGCCCCCGCAGACCAAAGTCAGCACTAACAGGATTCTTCGCAACATATCATCCGCCTCACTGGCCAGAACGAAGAAAGAAAAAAAATAGTGCAACAGCCAGATTTTTTGGATACCCTTAACGATTATTTGCCCGGACGCCCCTTGGAGGCCTTTTTCGCTTTTTTGTTCTTTTTCTTGGTGCGGGTGGAACTTCCCTGGGAAAAGGATTTTTTTCCGCCCTTGCCGGTGGCCTGCCATCCTTTTTTGTTCTTGCGGCCCTGACGAAATCCTCCTTTGCCACCTTCCATGGGGTTGCTGGATACCTCGACGTGCACGGGCCGCCCCTTCAGGGCATACCGGCGGAAGGTTTCCAGCACGAGAGGGGTGAAGACCGAGTCCGTGTTGAAAAAGGAAAACCCGTCCTTTACGTCCACGTTAAAGATGTCTTCCCGACTGAGTCCCAGTTCTTTTTTAAGCAAATCCTTCAGATCCATCCAGTCGAAGCCGTCCCGTTCGCCAATGTTGATGAAGTACCGGGTCTTGCCCTGTCCCACCTGTATGTTGTCCACGGATTTTGAAGGCTTTTCCGCAAGGGGTGCGGAATTCTTGTTATAGAATTCAAAGAAGCGGCTGAATTCGACCGATACCATTTTCTGGATCAATTCATCCCTGCTGAGGTCCTCAAGGACATCCTCGATGGCCGGGATAAACCGCTCTATGGACGGATTGACCTCCGTATCCCGGATTTTGCTCACCAGATGATACAGCTGGATCTCGCAAATTTCCATGCCGTCCGGCAATTCTTTCTGCACCAGCGGCTGCCCGATGATCTTTTCGATTTGCCGGACCCTCCTTAGTTCGGAACGGGTCAGGATGATCATGGAAACTCCTGATTTACCAGCCCTTCCGGTGCGCCCGCTCCGGTGGGTGTAGGTCTCGATCTCGTCGGGCAGCTGGTAGTGGATCACGTGGGTGATGTTATCCACGTCGATGCCCCGGGCAGCCACATCTGTGGCGACCAGCAGCTGGGATTGTTTTTTCCGGAATGCCCCCATGACCATGTCCCGCTGGTTCTGGCTTAAGTCCCCGTGGATGGCCCCGGCGTTGTACCCGTCCTCAATGAGTTTTTCAGCCACCTTCTGGGTGTCCCTTTTGGTGCGGCAGAAGATAACCGAAAAAATCCCGGGGTTGGCATCCACCAGACGCCTGAGGGCCGCATAGCGCTGGTGGCCGGAGACCGAATAATACTCATGGCGGACCGAATCGGTGGCCTTGTTTTTTGTCCCTACCGTAACTTCCCTGGGTTTGTGCATGAACTCCCTGGAGATCCGCGCCACTTCGCCCGGCATGGTGGCCGAAAACAGCCAGGTGGATTTATCCCCCGGGGTTTTTGAAAGGATGTCTTTGATGTCCTCATAAAACCCCATGTTCAGCATTTCATCTGCCTCGTCCAGGATGCAGTAAGAAATTTTGGTGAGGTTGATCATGCCCCGGCTGATCATGTCTTTCAGGCGTCCCGGCGTGGCGACGATGATCTGTGGGTTGCGGCTGAGTTCCCGCGCCTGTTCCTGTATGCTTGCCCCTCCATAGACGGCCGTAATCCCGATCCCGGGAAGGTTTTTGGCAAAATTCTTCAGTTCCCTCGTAATCTGCAGGCACAGTTCGCGGGTGGGGGAGAGGATCACCCCCTGGGTGGTCCGTTGGTCAGCCACGGTTTTATCGAGCAGGGGCAGGCCGAAGGCGGCCGTTTTTCCGGTACCTGTCTGGGCCAGGGCCACCAGGTCGGTTTCGCTCTGGAGCAAAAGGGGGATAACTTCTTCCTGTATGGGGGTGGGATTCTCGTATCCGAGGTCCCGGACGGCTTCCCACAGGGGGGCGCTGAGTCCTAATGATTCAAATGAAGGCATGATGGATTGTGATCAATTATGAATTGCTGAAACGGGTG
>CAZUZE010000094.1:0-3587 GCA_964624565.1 uncultured Robiginitalea sp. | reverse complement strand
TTTCGTACTGTTGCCTGGATGCCACGCAGATAGAGGAAAGCCGGTCAATTTTGTGGCAAAGATACCTCAATTAATCCAAAATCAGTTGGTTGGGGACCAATCGGGTCAGATATTTTCCAGAAAGGCACACAACTTCTGTACCGCCCTGCCCCTGTGGCTGATCACATTTTTTTCCTCCAGGGACATTTGGGCAAAGCTCCGTGTGGATCCCTCCGGCTGAAAGACGGGGTCATACCCAAAGCCACCGACCCCTTTGGGCTCCTGCAGGATGTGGCCCTCCACGATCCCTTCGAAAAAATACGGCCGGCCCTTGAGCATAAGGGCGATGACGGTCCGAAAACGGGCCTTTCGGGTGGGCACCCCCTTCATGAGGTCGAGAAGTTTCTCCATATTTGCCAGTGCCCCGGCCCCGGGCCCTGCAAACCTTGCCGAATACACTCCGGGCGCCCCCTGCAGGGCCTCCACCTCCAGGCCTGTATCATCTGCAAAACAGTCATACCGGAAATACTTCCAGATGTATTCCGCTTTGATCAGGGCGTTGCCCTCGAGGGTATCGGCAGTTTCCTCTATGGCTTCCAAGCAGCCGATCTCATCCAGGCTGACCAGCTGTATGTAGGGTGGGAGCAGCGGCCTGATTTCGGAAAGTTTGTTTGGGTTGTGGGTGGCAAATACAATTTGCTTCATATGCGTTGCCCATTTCTCCGGGCCCCGCAAAAATAGTACTTTTACGTGCGTTCAGTTCAGTACCGATGCGACTAAAAATCCCGCCCGTCCTGGTTTTCCTCGTTTTTGGGGGCCTGATGTTCCTCCTGGCCCGCTTTCTCCCCGTGGGTCACTTTGATTTTCTGGGGCGAAATGTCCTCAAATGGGTGCTTGCAGCCCTGGGTGTGGGCATTGGCCTGCTGGCTGTATTCCAGTTCCTGAAGGCCGGGACCTCAATGGATCCCTCGCACCCGGAAAAGAACACCAGGCTCGTCGTCAGTGGCATCTATAACCTGAGCAGGAATCCGATGTACCTGGGGTTGCTCCTGCTGTTGCTCGCCCTCGGGCTCCACCTGGGAAATGCCTTCAACACCCTTACCGCCGCCCTCTTCGTCGCATATATGAACCGGTTCCAGATCGCCGCGGAAGAGGAAGTCCTTGAGGAAAAGTACGGTTCGGCCTACCGGCAGTACTGCATCCTGGTGCGGCGCTGGTTCTGACCCCTGCTGTTGGGAATTGCCCCAACCCTTCCACTGTAAAACCCCCCGCCCACCTGTTCATTAGTTTTAAAAACTTGGCTTCCCGGAGGGGGGGATTCTTTATATATTGGCCCCTCCAAACCGCCATTCTGAGTATGGACCGAAAGTATATTTTTGATTTTGACAGCACCCTTACCCGGGTAGAAGCCCTGGATGTCCTGGCTGAAATAACACTAGCCAACCGCCCGGACCGGGAGGAGGTAATCCGGAAGATCCAGGAGATCACCAACCTGGGTATCGACGGTGACATCTCCTTTACGGAGTCCCTGGAGCAGCGGATCAAACTGCTGAGGGCACACCGGGATGACCTGCCGGAACTCATCAGGCAGCTGAGGGACAAGATCTCAAAATCCATTGCATCGAATAAAGAATTCTTCGAAAAACACGCGGAACAGATCTACATCATCTCGGCGGGCTTCAGGGAATTCATCAACCCCATCGTATCGGAGTACAACATCCCCCCGGAGCGGGTGTATGCCAACACCTTCGAATATGATGAAGAAGGGAATATCGTCGGCTTTGACGCCTCCAATGTACTTGCCCAGCACAACGGCAAGATCGAATGCCTTCGCGCCCTGGACCTGGAAGGGCAGGTTCAGGTGATCGGGGACGGGTACAGTGATTACGTGATGCGGGAGGCCGGCATTGCCCACAAGTTCTTCGCCTATACCGAGAATGTGCATCGGGAAAAGGCCGCCCGCCATGCGGACCATATAACCCCGAACCTGGATGAATTCTTATTTGTAAACGATTTGCCCCGAAACCTTTCCTACCCCAAAAACAGGATAAAAATCCTGCTGCTCGAAAACGTGCATCCCGCGGCATTTGAAAACCTTTCGGAAGACGGTTTTTCCGTGGAACTGGTCTCCCACAGCCTTTCAGAGGAAGAACTCATAGCGCGGATCAAGGGGGTGCATGTGCTCGGGATCCGTTCGAAGACCCAGGTTACCCCCAAAGTCCTGAATGCGGCCAAAAAGCTCATGGTGGTGGGTGCTTTTTGCATCGGCACCACCCAGATAGACCTGGACTATGCCCGCAAGAAAGGGGTAGTCGTTTTTAACGCCCCCTACAGCAATACCCGGTCCGTTGTGGAACTGGCCCTTGGGGAGATCATCATGCTGATGCGTTCGGTTTTTCCCAGGTCCTCCGAAATCCATCGGGGCGTCTGGAATAAGACCGCGGCCAATTCAAGGGAGATCAGGGGCAAAAACCTCGGCATCGTGGGGTACGGGAACATCGGAAAACAACTCTCGGTCCTTGCGGAGGCCATGGGAATGCGGGTTTACTATTACGACATTGAGGACAAGCTGGCCCTTGGAAATGCCGTGCGGTGCGGGACCCTTGAGGACCTGCTCAACGTCTCCGATGTGGTATCACTCCACGTGGACGACAACCCGCATAACCGCAACCTGATCGGGGAGCGCGAACTGCATCAAATGCGAAAGGGAAGCTATCTGATCAACCTCTCGAGGGGGTTTGTCGTGGATATACCGGCCCTGAAAAAGGCCCTGGAATCCGGGTGGCTGTCAGGGGCTGCCGTGGATGTCTATCCGGAGGAACCCAGTTCCAACGGGCCGTTTGAGACCGGCCTTCAGGGGCTTGAAAACCTGATCCTCACCCCGCATATCGGGGGGAGCACGGAGGAGGCCCAGCGGGACATCGCTGATTTTGTCCCCAACAAGATCATGGATTATATCAATTCGGGCAGCACGGTGGATGCCGTCAATTTTCCAAACATCCGGCTGCCCAAACAGCAAAATGCCCACCGCTTTCTGCATATCCACCGCAATACCCCGGGGATTATGGCCCATATCAACGAAATCCTCGCCTCCTATGACATGAACATCACAGGCCAGTACCTGGCCACGCACAACGATGTGGGTTATGTGATCACGGACCTGGACAAGGACTACAACAAGGAGGTGATCAAGGCCCTGAAGGCCGTTGAGCACACCATTAAATTCCGGGTACTTTACTAACAGGCAGCCCGGTCATCAGTCGTTGTGGTAGGGATCCCCTTTGAGGATCGTATAGGCCCTGTACAATTGCTCCAGGGCCAGGAGGCGCACCACCTGATGGTTGAAGGTCATTTTCGAGAGGCTTACGCGGGCACTTGCGCGCGCCTGCATCTCCTTCCCGTGCCCGTAAGCGCCACCGATCACCAAAACCAGCCGCCTCGGTCCGGAATTCATCGCTTTTTGCAGGTGGGACGCGAAACCGCGGGAGGTAAATTCACGCCCGTTTTCATCGAGCAGCCATACGGTATCCGTGGGCTGGATCCGGCCCAGCAGGGCAGTGGCTTCCTCCTGTTTCTGCCGTTCAGGGACTACCTTGCCCTTTGAGCGG
>CAZUZE010000093.1:5083-8210 GCA_964624565.1 uncultured Robiginitalea sp. | reverse complement strand
TTAACAAATAATTAAGAAAAAGGCTCAGGCTCCCGGGGCACCGGATTTCGGGCTGATAAAATAGGTGAGGGCCCCCGCGACGAGGATGCCCAACCCCATCAAACTCTCAAGGGGCTGGTTCACCAGCAGGTAGCCCAGGATCCAGGCGCTGAACCCGAGGAATATCAGAGGCAGCCAGGGATAGAAGGGGGACTGGTAGCCGGAAGCGGGGGGGGTCCGCTTGCGGAGGATGAAGATGCCCCCGACGGCCATGGCGGAGCTCAGCTGCAGGATGAACCCGCAATAGAGCAACACACTTTCAAAGGTCCCGGTGGTGATATAGAAAATACTGATCAGGGCCTGGAACCAGATGGCCACCACCGGGATCCCAAAGCTGTTTTTACTCTTCAGGAACCCCCAGAAGGGGTAGTCCTGGCTCATCGCCATGGAAACCCTGGGGCCAACCCAGACCATGGCACTGATACTCGAGACCAGGAAAAAGGCGATCAGGGAGTTGATCAGGGAAGCCCCCAGGGGACCGAAGACTTCGGTGGCAAAGACGTGGCCTACATCGATCTGTCCCTTCAGGGCCTCCAGGCTGCCGTGCTTCAGGAATACCAATTGCAGCAATACGTACAGGAGGGTTACCACCAGGGTGCCCCGGACCAGGGCTTTCGGCAGGTTCCGGCGGGGCTGGTCGATCTCGTCCAGGATGTAGGCCGCCGCATTCCACCCCGTGTAGGAATAACTCACATAGACAAAGGCAATGGCAAAGGCTGGGGTGAGGACTTCCCCCGTCCAGGTGCCCGAGAAGTCGAGGGCCGAGGAGGAACTGCCGGCAAAGAGCCCGGCCAGGATCAGGAAGGCGAGCAGCAGCACCTTGAACCAGGTGGCGAAGGCCTGGAACCGGCTGCTTATATTCAGGTTAAACGAATGGATGGCCGAAACCAGCAAAACGATGCCGATGGCCATCCCGGCAGGCGAAAGGGCCACCAGATTGGAAAGGTAGGCCCCGAGGGCCATGGCCGCCAGGGCTACCGGGGCGGCAAAGCCGACGATGAGGGAAACCCACCCGGCCAGGTACCCCGCAAAGGGGTGGTACATTTTTGTCAGGAAAAGGTATTCCCCGCCTGATCTGGGGTAAGCGCTGCCCACCTCGGCATAGCAAAAGGCCCCCACAAGCGCCATAACCCCGCCCAGGACCCAAAGGGCGGCGATAGACCAGGTGTTTTCAATGTCGAGCAGCTGGAAGCCCAGGCTGGTGAACACCCCTGTTCCGATCATGTTGGCAATGACCAGGGCCGCCGCGACCTTCCACCCGATTTTTTTGGCTTTTGTATTCATCATTCTCGTGGCACCTCTGGTTTTCCTTTCAATTCCAATCGCAGGGGTCAACCGACATTTGTCCCCCGATCCCCCCATCGATACATGCCTGTTTAATCGGGGTGGAGGGCGAACCCGGCCATGGATGTTTTCCGGAGGCGCTCCCCAATGAAGCAATCCCCCCAAAAGGTGTTCTTGGCAAACGAACCGGTATCCGGCCTGAATCCTCCCTCAAAGGTTCCCCCATAAAAATGGCAGAAGCTACTTCAATTATTTATGACTGAATAAAGACCAAAAGGTATTATGTGTTTTTACGCCTGTTTCACATGAGAATTTTAGCATACCGATAGGTTTTATTTTTGTTTTTTGTTGTTCCCAAAGGACTTATCCGGGAAGGGTGGGGGCTGGGGTACCTCCCTTGGGTCCTTGCGGATTTCCCCTTTGAGGAATTCTATGGCGCGCTCCAGCTGGGCGTCGCTCCCGTTGAAAGTGGCATGGGGCAGGTTGTCCACGGTAATATCCGGTTCAAAACCGTGGCCTTCGATCAGCCATTCCCCGTTCGCTCCATATACGCCCATCATGGGGGCGCGGGCAAGGCCCCCGTCACTGAGGCGGTTTGCGCTGCTGAGCCAGATCTCGCCCCCCCAGGTGCGCACCCCTATGGTGGTGCCGAGCCCCAGTTTTTTGAACCCGTCGGCAAAGGCTTCCCCGTCCGAATAGGTGTTTTCATTGACCAGCACCACAATATGCCCGCGGAAGGCGTACTGCATGTTCCAGGTGGGTTGCCCGCTCCGGGTGGCCCAGTACATCCAGGCCTTCCGGAGCAGTTTCTCCAGGATAAAGCTGTCGATGTTCCCCCCGAAATTATAGCGCACATCGATAATGAGGCCCTTGCGGTTGAAAACCGGGTAGAACTCCCGGTAGAACTGGCTGATATCGGCGGAGCCCATGGCCCTGAGGTGGAGGTACCCGATGTCGTTTTCCGAAGCCGCTTCCACTTTCAGCCGGTTTTTGTATTCCCAGTCCCTGTACCTCAGGTTGTAGGCGCTCCCGATGGGCCTGACAATGACGTCCCTGGGTTTTCCGGAGGATAAAACCGTCAGGCGTACCTGTTTTCCCACCTGGTTCCGGATAAGCTCGCCTATTTCCACCGCGTCGAGGGCTGCCCTCCCGTTCACACGGGTAATGACATCGCCTTCGGAGATGTTGAGGTAGGGGTCGTCCAGGGGCGATTTTTCATCCGGGTAATCGGGGTCCGCCCGGTAGATTTTTTCGATCCGGAAGCCACCGGCTTTTTCGTCCCGGCTGAAAACGGCCCCCAGGCTCGCCACTGCGATGTCGGCCTCGTCCTGGCGCGTGTCCCCTCCGCGCACGCTGGTGTGCAGGGCGGAGAGCTCCCCCACAAACCTGCCGATCAGGTCCGAGAGCTCTTCCCGGGTGGTCACCCGGTCCACCAGGGGGAGGTATTTGGCGTACATCGCATCCCAGTCCACCCCGTGCATGTTTTTGTCGTAGAAGTAGTCCCGCTCCATGCGCCAGGCATCGGTGTAGAGCTGCCGCCATTCCTCCCGCGGGGTGATCGGGAACTTCCAGTCCTTCAGGGAAATTTGCATGTCGCCCAGGTCCTTGACCTCGGTATCCCCGGCCTTGATCATATAAAAAGAACTGCCCTTGCGAAGGAGGATTTTCTCCCCGTCTGCGGTCAGGTCATAACTGCGCACATCGGGGGCCACCAGCTTCAGTTCGGGGGATTCATCACTTATTTTGAGTGCCCTGAGGTCCGATTTCGGCTCCAGGCCGGAGCCCCGCTCGAGCAGGTAAAGCG
>CAZUZE010000093.1:0-4983 GCA_964624565.1 uncultured Robiginitalea sp. | reverse complement strand
TTATATTGAGCCTCAAAATAGGGCTCCGGCTGCCGGGACCCCCAGGGGGAGCCCACCAGGGAGGTAAAACTCCGGTCCGAAAGGAAGTAGATATGCCGGCCGTCCCGGCTCCAGGCCGGGGACTCGGAATTGGCCCGGTCGGTGGTAAGGTAGGTGCTTTGGCCCGTCGCCGTATGGTAAAGCACAATCCGTTTCATCAGGTTTTCAGAGGTCTCCTCATAGGCCAGCCATTTGCCGTCCGGGGACCAGGCCGGGCTGCCGACGTAATTGTCCAGCCTGGAGATCTGTTTGCTGATCCCGGTTTTCAGGTCCAGGATAAACATGCGCTCCAGAAGGTCCTTGTAGGCCAGGCCCCTTCCGTCCGGGGAGGGGACCCCTTCAAAGCGCAGGATCTCGCCGTCTTTTGTAAGGGTGCTGCCCGGGCCGATCCCGTTTGAGGGCAGGGAGACAAATTCAAATTCCCCGCTTTCGTCCGAGAGCGCAATCACGGATTTTCCGTCGTGGGAGAACACGGCATCCCGGTACCTCACCCCGCTTTTGTCCGTGAAATCGACGTAACGCCCGTCTTTGACCGGGGCTACAAAAACCCGGCCCCTGGCAGTAAGCACGATTTTGTCACCTTTTGGGTCCGGTTTTACGTGGGTGATGTACTGAGAGGGGTTGTCCTCCCATTTTTGGCGCAGCTGGTCCAGGTCGGAGGTCAGGCGGATATCAATTCTGGAATACGCATCCGAGGCGCTGTCGTAGAGCCAGAGGTCGGCACCCCGCTGGTAGACGATCCTGCCCCCGGAACTGCGCGCATACCGGACGTCAAAATCCTCGTGTTTCGTATGTTGCCTGAGGTCCTCCCCGAGTTCATTCATGGACCAGAGGTTCATGGTGCCGTCCCGGTCCGTGATAAAATAGACACGGCCCTGGTACCACATCGGGTGGTGGCTTTCCCCGGTGTAATCGGTCGTCAGCCGCACGGCTTCGGTGTCGCCGTCCGTAAATTTCCAGATTTGCCGGGCCGTACCCCCCTTGTACCGCTTGGTCACGTTCCGGTGATAGGCGGGCCTGACGAAGAAAAGGGTCTTCCCGGAAGCATCATAGGCAGCCTCGCTCGCCTGCTGCAGGGGCAGCACCTCTTTTGACCGCCGCCCGGGATCGAGGGCCACAACCTGGAAATCCGGGACCCCGGAGTACGCCCGGGTCTGGTAGACCACTTTTCCGTCAGGGGTCCAGGAATTGACTATGGACGGGTCGGCCTCGTAGGTCCAGCGCGTTGGGAGCCCCCCGGTGGCCGGCATGGTGTACACTTCGGTCGGCCCTTCATAACTGGCCGAAAAGGCAATAGTCTTCCCGTCGGGGGAAAAAGCGGGCTGGGTTTCCTCTTCGGGATGGCTCGTGAGCCGTTGTGCCAGCCCCCCGGAAACCGGGACGGTCCACAGGTCGCCTTCCGCGCAGAAGACGATCTGGTCCCCGTGAATATCGGGGTACCTGTAATACC
The DNA here is from genome assembly GCA_964624565.1 of uncultured Robiginitalea sp. Taxonomy (GTDB): domain Bacteria; phylum Bacteroidota; class Bacteroidia; order Flavobacteriales; family Flavobacteriaceae; genus Robiginitalea. Next base: position 3,494 of record CAZUZE010000093.1, on the reverse strand, counting down.
CTTCAAACCCCTGGGAGTGGAGGGGATGGACAGCTGTTGACGCGAAAAGAACGGCAGACAGCAGAAAGTAAAAGACGGAATCAGGGGAACGCATGGGCAAAGGATTTTTGGTTGCTAAATAAATCCCTGAAAGCTACAAAAAATAGGGCGACCCCCCTTCATAAACATCCCGATGCCCGGAACGTCCGCAACAAAAAACAGCCCCGGGTTCGGGGCTGTTTTCTATCGATCGGGCACGGGGTCAGACGCCTCCCTTGAGGACTTCCTGCCATTTGGCCAGTTCGTCCCACTCGCCGAGGTCAGCCAGTTTGGCCTGGGCGGGCCAGGTTCCGGTCATGCCCCTGTGGGTCGCGAAATTCGGTCCGGCATCCGTGATGATCTGCTCCAGGAAGCTGATGCGTGCATTGGACAACTGCGCATAGCTGATGATGCCCTTGTTGTTGAGCAGGCCTTCGATTTTAGGGCCGATGCCTTCCACTTTGGTCAGGTCCTGTTTCACAGCGGGCGGGGCATCCGCAACCGCAGCGGCCCCGCCGCCGAAGAGCTGTTTGAGGAGCCAGCCGAGCAGCAGGCCAAGGATAAAGGCTCCGAGAAGCCACAGGAACCAGGGCCAGAAAACGTCGGACCCGTCACATGCAATTGTGTTTATTTGAAGTAATGTCATGATGATAGTGTTTCAGTTAATAGTCGATTCGTTATTCAATGATTTGTACGGTGACACGCCTGTTTCGCTGCTTGTTTTCAGGCGTATCATTTGGAACAGCGGGTTCGGATTCTCCTTTTGACCCCACTTCGATCTGGGCTTCGGGGACCCCGAGGCTCATCAGGTGCTCCTTGTACTCGTTGGCGCGCTTGAGGCCGAGTTCCATGTTGTAATCGTCCTCCCCGTCCGAATCCGTGTGTCCGGTGAGCTGGATCCTGTCCCCGGTTTCTTTCAGGAATTCGGCGATTTCCTTTGAAAACGCATCCACGGCAGGGGTCACGATTTCCTGATCCGAATCGTACCGGTACAGGATGGCCGTGCGGTCGTAGAGTTCGATCACGTCGTCGTTGCGCGTCACCCATTTGTAGCGGAGTTCGTGGAGCATATTCTCCCGGGTCGCCTCACAGTCCCCTACGGGGCGTCCTTCCACGACCACGTCCTCAGGCGCGAGTTCCGTGAAAAGGGCTTTCACCTTCTGGCCCCTGGCGATGCCCCTGGCGGCATCCTCCCCCTGAAAATAAGGGGCGACCAGGAGGAGTTTTTTCCCTTCCTGCCTTGCACCCAGGATTTCCTGTTTTTTGTCCGGCCAGAGGTCATTGGTAATAACCCCGTCTGTGGCACAGTCGAAGATCAGCGGCCCGTACTTGACGGCTACGGGAGGCGCCTGTTTTTCCTCACAACACACCACTGTGTCCTTGTACCAGCCCCAGGCCAGCCAAACCAACAGAAGGAAGAGGAGGAAAAGTAAAAATGCTAGTGCTTTTTTCATCCTTATAGTTTTAGTTAAATGGTTGCAAAAGATATGTTAAAACAGGCAGATTTCAAAAATTATCGGACGGGATTCCCGGGACCCTTCCAAAGGCGCCTCCCGACCCGGGACAACGCCCATTTGCAGGAATCCTGCCCCGGATCGGGGAATGTAACAAAAGTCACAATTTGCTGGGCGGGCATGCCTTAATTTTGTACTTTGATTTGGAAGCTATGTTTGGAAAAGGTTCGAAATTATACAGCATCCTCTTTATGAAATGCCCCCGGTGCCACCAGGGGCCCTTTCTCGAGAACCCTCCTTACAACCTGAGCAGCATGAACAAGGTGCGGGATACCTGCCCCCTTTGCGGGTTGAAGTACAAGCTGGAACCCAGTTTTTACTACGGTTCCATGTACGTCTCCTATGCCGTGGGTGTGGCTGTGGGTGTTGCCGTGTTCGTTTTGATCAAAATTTTTGGCCTCGACCTCGGCATCGCCGGGATTTTTGGGAGCATCGTGGCGGTATTGATCCTGCTGATGCCCTATATCGGGGCGGTATCCAAATCAATCTGGGCAAACTTCTTCTTTACCTATGACGGGGAAGTGGCCCGAAAAGTAAGGCAAAACCTATGATACAGGAATTAAGGGCCAGTTACGGAAACCTCTTTGAGGAGGAACTTATCAACGAGATCGCCCAGGTAGGGACCTTCCGGGAGGTGGAAGCAGGACATAAGCTCATGGAGATCGGGGAGTACATCAAGGGGATGCCCCTGCTGATCTCAGGGGTGGTCAAGGTGCTCAGGGAGGACCCCGACGGGGATGAACTCCTGTTGTACTACCTGGAACAGGGGGATACCTGTTCCATGACCATGAGCTGTTGCATCGGGCAGGCCAAAAGCGAAATACGGGCCATTGCCGAGACCGATGCCAAACTCATTATGGTGCCGGTCCGAAAAATGGAGGAGTGGACGGCCAAGTACCGTTCCTGGCGGAACTTCGTCTTCGAAAGTTACAACAACCGCCTGAACGAAATGCTGCAGACCATCGACACCATCGCCTTTATGAACATGGATGAGCGCCTGGTAAACTACCTGCGGGAAAAGGCCCGGGTCAACCAGGACTCCATCATCCGGAACACCCACCAGGAAATCGCCTATGACCTGCACAGTTCCCGCGTGGTGATCTCCCGCCTGCTCAAGAAGCTGGAACAAATGGGAAAACTGGAGATCCATCGGAATTACCTCAAAATCCTGGATTTGTAATAAAACCGGGGTGGCGGATCCCCATCCGGGCTTAAAGTACGCACTATGCTCAAGAAATTTTTTCCGATACTGGAATGGCTCCCAAACTATCAGAAGCGCTGGCTTTCAGGGGATCTTTCCGCGGGGCTGACCGTCGGCATCATGCTGATCCCTCAGGGGATGGCCTACGCCATGATCGCAGGCCTGCCCCCGGTGTTCGGTTTGTATGCCGCCCTGGTGCCCCAGGTCGTTTACGCCCTGATGGGGACCTCTCGCCAGCTGGCCGTCGGGCCGGTTGCGATGGATTCCCTCCTGGTGGCCTCCGGGCTGGGCGCCCTCGCCCTTTCGGGCATTGAAGAATACATTGCCATGGCGCTGTTCCTGGCCCTTTTTATGGGGGGGATCCAGTTGCTGCTGGGACTGCTGAAGATGGGGTTCCTGGTAAATTTCCTCTCGAAACCCGTCATCAGCGGCTTTACCTCGGCGGCCGCCATCATTATCGGCCTGAGCCAGCTGAAACACCTGCTCGGGACGGATATTGAGGGGAGCAGCCAGATACACGTCCTGCTTGCAAACGCCTTCAAAACCCTTGGGGATACGAACCTGATTACCCTCGGGATCGGGATCGGGGCGATTGTCCTGATCAAAGTCCTGAAGCGAATAAGCCCGAAAATCCCGGGGGCCCTGGTCGCCGTGGTCCTCGGGGTGCTGCTGGTCTATTTCCTGGGGCTTGCCGCTTCAGGGGGGCGGATCGTGGGGGAAGTCCCCGACGGGCTGCCCTCGCTGCCGTTGCGCGTTTTTGA
>CAZUZE010000092.1:0-8282 GCA_964624565.1 uncultured Robiginitalea sp. | reverse complement strand
GGCCCTCGCTCGAGGCGGATGTCGGCGCGGTCAACGGGTTGATGGCCCGCTTCCAGGCAACAGTCGTCCTCCCTTCCAAATCGGACAGGGAACTCATCAAACAAGCCTCCAGTGCGCCAGCCAACTGAGCCATATCAGAACAGGGGGGCCTGGCCCTGACTTGTAATCCTTTGAACAAAATATTCAGAACTTTAAAAAAAATTCATTCCAAACTAAATTTAAACCCTATGAAATCACTGAAAACCCTTTCAATCCTCATTGTTTTTTTGTCGCTGCAATCCGGCTATTCACAACTTGCAAGCATCATCCCGAAGCCGGACCTGGTCAAAGCCCTGGACGATACTGCGGACCTCGGTTTTTCTAAAGATAAAAATGACAAACTCATCGAGCAGAATGAATCCTTTGTGAACGATTTGTTCGGGATTGTCGACAGCGATAAATCCGAAGATGAAAAGAAGAGTGCCCTGCAACTGCTCAAAAAGGACAACGACTCCAAGCTGGAGAACCTCCTCGGGATCGACGGTGCCAACAAGTACCGCAAAAAAATGAAGAAGACCCTCCGGCCGTATAAGCGCAAGATGAAGCTTTTGAAGTTTGCCCTGTAGGTCTTCCACCTTACCCGAAACCGGGGAATTCATAAAAATAGCCTCACGAGGAAAGGGACCGTATTTCGGTCGTTTTATCCACGAGGCTACCGGTCCCTGGCACTATTATAAAAGTTCGCAATATGAATCTTGTACATTTTATACGGATGGAATTTTCCGGGATAAAAGGCTTCCTCCTTGCGGTTTGTTTGCTCTCCGGCATCGGGGTCCGGGGGCAGGAGGAAGAATCTGAAACTTCCAAAGCGGCTGAAAATGCCACAAACCCGCTGGCTTTTGTCACCAAGCTTCAATTCCAGCCGAATTACACCTTCCTGGATGGGGGTGGTGACCAGCTGTCACTCATCAGCCGGATCAGCCAGCCGACAAAAACCGTTGGGCTGCCCTTTATAAAAAGTGCGGACCCCTCAAAAGTGTATACCATCTACCGCCTGGAGGTACCCGTGGTAAGCCAGACCCTGGGGGCCGCCAGTCCCCTGAATGCCACAGGGCTGAGTGATATCGCGCTTTTGGACGTCGTCGCCTTCAAACAACCGTGGGGGTTGCTCGGAGCCGGGGGCGGGTTCATCTTCCCTACGGCCACCTCCGAGGTGTTGGGTACCGGAAAGCTCAATGCAGGCCCTGTAGGGGTACTGCTCTATACAAAGGTCCCGAAATTACAGGTTGGGGTCCTGGCCCAGCAATACTTTTCAATTGCGGGCAGCAGCGACCGGGCGGACCAGAATTTTATGCTCTTCCAGCCTGTTTTCAACAAGGTATTTGACAAAGGCTATTTCATGCAGTTCTCCCCCATCATGAAATTTGACTGGGAGAACAATACCTACAACATCCCCATCAGTATTGCCTTCGGCAGGGCCTTTGCGAAAAACCTGTCCATGTTCATTGCCCCTGAATATGTAGTCAGCGGACCGGGCCAGGGGAATTTCACCCTCCGGCTGAACATCAACACCATGTTTGCGGCCATGCCCTGAAATGCAGCCCCCTAGCGGAAAAGCCGCTGGGAAAAAATCGCGAGGTATTCGCGCCAAAGGGACCATACGTGCCCGCCTTCGGTTTCGTGGTACTCATAGGGCATTTTCATCCCGTCCAGGCGCTTGCGGTAGGCAGTTACTTCATCGTATAAAAAGTCATCCTTTCCGATGCCAATCCAGTAGAGCTCATAGCCATTGTCCATTTGGGCCTTCAGGGTTTCCTCCATGTTCCGGAAAGCAGGGGCATCTTCATTGTTCCTGGGCATGATGGCCGGGGAAAACAAACCGATATAATCGAAAGTATCGGGGTAATAGCGCGAGATATGCAGGCTGTGGAAGCCCCCCATGGAGAGGCCGGCAACGGCGCGGTGTTCCTTGTCGGCCTTCACCCGGTAATTGGACTGAACAAAATCGATGATGTCGGAAAACGAGGTTATGTAATCCCCCTGCATCATCCCGGGGCGCATGAATACCGGTTGCGCCAGAGGCCCGCTGGCATGGCCCGGTGCTGCCTCGTCCCCGGGATTTCCATTGGGCATCACCACGATCATCGGCTGCGCCTTGCCGGAGGCGATCAGGTTGTCCAGGATCTGGGTAGCACGGCCAAGGTCCGACCATGCCTCCTCATCCCCTCCTGCCCCGTGCAACAGGTAAAGCACCGGGTACTCCTGCGCGGAACCTTCATATCCGGGGGGCGTATAGATGGTGATACGCCGCTTCATGCCCAGGCCGGGGGAGTCGTACCAGCGTTTGTGGACCGTGCCATGGGGTACCGGCTGCACACTGTAGAGCCCGCCTATATCGCCGGGTACTATAAAAAGGTTGAATACAGAGGCCACGTCCCGGATCGTATGGGCGTTGGCCGGGTCGAGCGTCCGTACCCCATCCACCAGGAAGTGGTACCAGTAGATTTCAGAAGGAAGGGGTTCGGTGGTGAAGGTCCAAACCCCGTCGGCCCCCCTCTCCATGGCCGCAGCTCTCCTTCCGGACCCGTCCTGGGGCATCCAGTCCCCTGTAACTTTGGCCTCCCGGATTTCAGGGGCATTCAGCCGGAAGGTAACCCGCCCGTCCTGGCCCACCTCCGGGGATACCAGGTCCTGGGTGGACAGGCTTTCCTGGGCAGGGGCCCAAAAAATCCCACTGACTATCAGGAGCAAGCTGAAATAGAAGTACTTTTTCATATGTATGAGTGTTTGGTTCTTAATTGCCTTGCTTTGAGTCCCTCCCGTATTTCGCTACCCTTTCATCCCGGATCACACCATCCCAGTTCAGGCCAAAGGCAAAATCGTAGGCATGACCTTCCGAATCCACGTAAGGGACCATGTCGTGAGCCACATCCTCCAGTTGCCTTTCCACCGTGGCCATATTCTCAGGCATCTGCATCGGGAGCAGGCCCGAGGGCTCTGAGGATCCCGACACCATTTCCATAAGGGCCTCCACCTGCACCCCGAAATCGGTGAGGATGGCATCCACTGTGGGTTCAATATCGGAAAAAACCATGGGGTTTGTAACAGCAACGACCAGGATCACGGGCTTCTCACCCATGGCCTTCCGGGTTTGGACCAGGGTTTCAAGGTCCGGGAAGCTGTTGGACCGGCTCGTTTTGCCCCTGTAGGAGCGGTCGGTGATTTCCGGGTCGATAACCGGATCCCCGGCTGCAATGCTTTGCTGCCGGGCGTCGGTAGCGGTGTAGTCCCTCAGCTGCAGGCTGATGGGCAGATAGCCATTCCCCCCGGCCTCGCGATCCTTGCGGCTGTACCCATTGCTTACCGGGCTCTTGATAAAGACCATGGCAAAGTCCGCCTCGCCCGGGTCGTCCGTTGTCTCGTAGAACTTCCCCACAAGGGACCGGTCCACCGGGTCCTCCTGGCGTTCAGGGGTTGGCTGGCCAAAGAAATTGATCCCGGCAGGGACCGTCCTTTTCGGAATATACACCTTTCCTCCTTTAGCAATTGGGAGTACCCCCCCTTTGTTTTTGAGCATTACGATGGACTTTAACTGCGCCCGGTACCCGGCCTCCATATACGCGGGTGTCCCTACCTCCCTGGTGGAGGCTTCGGGGTCCAGGTAGGGATTTTCAAACAACCCCACCTGAAAGATATTCGTCAGCAGTCGTACGGCCGACCTTTCGATGCGGGCGCGCATGGCCTCTTCCCCATACTTGTCGGCGAGCATCCGGAAGGCATCCAGGACCGGGGCCGCCTCATTGTTCCCCCCGAACTGGTCCGCCCCGGCCTCCAGTGCTTTGAAATGCCTGTCGGCTTCACTGAGGGCCTCCACCCCCCAGGGCTTGCCGGCAAAAACATCGGGATAGGGTCCCTCATCCCCCGTAATGCGCCAGTCTGTGCAGACAACACCTTCGTATCCGTATCGTTCCCTGAGCAAGTCCGAAATGATGTATTTACTAAAGCCATTTCCCACATTCTCATTGTAAACCGTGTCCTGTCCGAAGGAAATGGTGTAATAGGGCATCACGGCGGAGGCTTTACCTGTATTGCCTTTCAGGTTAAAAGCCCCTTCCAGAAAGGGTTTCAGGTGTTCCTGGAAATTATCCCCCGGGTAGACGGCAAACTTGCCATATGCGAAATGGCCGTCCCTTCCTCCTTCCCCAGAGCCCCCTCCGGGCCAGTGCTTTACCATGGCATTTACGCTCTCAGTACCCCAGGACCCCTCCGGACCGGTCCCCTGGAAGCCGTCGACATAGGCCTCTGCCATGTCCGTGGCCAGGGCCGCATCACCTCCAAAGGTCCCGTAAAACCGGTTCCATCGGGGCTCCGTGGCCAGGTCGATCTGGGGCGAAAGGGCTGTGGTGATCCCCAGGGCCCTGTATTCGCGGGAAGCAATTTGCCCGAACTGCCGGGCGATGGCAGGGTCAAAGGTGGCCGACAGCCCGATTTGCTCGGGCCATTGGGATATTGCGCCACCTGATCCCGCGTTGTATTCCGCTTCCTTTCGGGCCCCGTTCCGGGGATCCGAACTGTTGTTGGCGGGGATCCCAAATCCGATGGATTCTGCCAGGGCCTGAACGTTGTTGTTCCATCGGGCAGCGACCTCCGGGTTTTCAACGGAAGTGAGCAGCACATGCCGCAGGTGGTCTTCCGTAAGGAACTTCCGCTGCTGGTCCGTCAGGGCAAATGGAACCGTATCCGCCTCCTGAAAGGGCTTCCCGTTGTAGGTCCCGGCCCGGTAGCCCTCCGAATCTGCTGGAATGGCCTGGTGCCGGCTGTAGAGCATCAGCCCCGCTATATCCTCGAGCGAAAGCCTGGATGAAAGGTCCCGTGCCCTTTCACGTACCGGCTGCCGCCAGTCCTCGTACACCTCCAGCTCCCCGTTCTTATTGAGGTCCTTAAACGGCAATCCGTCCTGCTCCAGAATTCCGATCCCGGAACTGGTGGAATACCCCAGGGCCGGGCCTCCGGAAACTTCTATGATCCTCAGGGAATCCCCAAGAGTCCTCTCGGTCCATTGTTTCTTGGGCGTGCAGGAAACAATTAACAGGGCAAAAAGCAAAAGGAAGGCTTTGTACATATGCATTTTCTGAAGATTTTTTGAAGGCTAAAAATAGGGGTTGGAAGTCCTTAAAACATTGATCTGGATCAGAAAATCCGAATTAGGAGGAATGCGATATCTTTACGGGTAAAACGCCCTGTGCACACCGCTGAATACAACCTGGCCAGAAAATTCTTCGGCCCTGACACGTCCGTAACGGAGGATGAGCTTCACGCATTTGCCGATCTTATAGAACGCAAAAGCCTCCAAAGAAAGGAACACCTTCTGCAGCAGGGGGAGGTCAGCCGGCATTTTATCCTCGTGGAATCGGGGATGCTAAGGCAGTACTATTATAAAAATGGGAAGGAGGTCACTGAACATTTTGCGGTGGAAGGGCAGCCGATCTGGTGCATCGAAAGCCTCTTTCTGGAAGCACCCACCCAACTTCTGGTAGAAGTTCTGGAGGATGGGGTATTCGGGCTTGTGCCCTATGCCCCTTTTAAGGACCTGGCCCAAAAACACCCGGGGATATTCCACATCCTGATCCGGATGTTGCAGGGTTCCCTGGTCCAATCCCAGCAAAAGGCGGACTCCTGGAAATTCGAATCCGCCAGGGACCGCTATGAACGGTTCCTAAGGGAATACCCGGAGGCATCCAAAAGGGCCTCCATCAACCATATCGCTTCCTACCTGCTGCTCACCCCGGAGACCGTCAGCCGGGTGCGTGGCGGGAAACTTTAGGGGAAGGGCCTGTATTATCTGGGCGTCAGCATTAATTCCTCATCCGCATATTTTACAATGGAATCCCTGGAGTAGAACAATGGAAAATACTGGTCCTCGGCCCACAGTTTAAAAAGGTTGTCGTAATACGGGCTGTCCGGGTTCCCGGACTGTCCGGGGCTGTTCATCCCTACCGCCTTGTCCCATTCGCCGACCGGTACGATGATGCGAAACGAAGCGCCGCTGCTCTGGCGGTAATTGTTCCCTGTGGATCCGGGGGTATAGCCGTTGCCCCCCCTGGGCAGGGGGCCCAAATCCAACCCTTCCTTATGCTCCCGGGAGAGGGCACCACTCAACGGGTGTTTCATGGTGCTGTGCTTTAAGGCGGGTTGCCCGTACTGCCACCGGCCCATATCCTCCCCAAGGCGCCGGGAGAGCTCCCCTATCCCCGCCTGGAAGGTTTGCAGCAGGAATTCATCCCGGGCACGGGCACTTCCAAATACAGGTTCAGGGTTGTGGATCCATTGCAGGATGCGCTCGAGCTGCAGGCTTGTAAGGTAGGGCTGTGCCTGCTCAGGGACAAACCTCACATGCGCCTGCTTTCGGATCTCGTTTTCCCAGGCGACGTAGATGGCCGCTGCAACAGAATTCGGGGAAAGGGTGTTATCCCAATCCACGAGGTAGTTGCGGGCCTCAGCGGCCGTTCCCGAAATGTCCAGAGAATTCAGGTAGGGGACAAGTTCCCTTGCCGGGATCGAATAGTAATCCGTCTGCAGGGCCTTCATTTGATCGAGCGTCAGCGCAGAATCCTTTGACAGCACTTCCTCAATACGGCGGCCCCTGTAGGAATCGGACCAGGAATAGGCTATGGCATCCCAGTGGGTATAGGTCTGCGGGGTGACGTTCTGGTTGGCGGTGGCAATATACTGGCGTGGCGGGTTGACTTCGTGCGGCTTTTCAGCGATGGGCAGGTAGTCCGCCCATTCAAACCTCCCGTCTCCGGGAACAGGCACGAGCCCCGAGAAGTTGGGGCGGATCGGGGCGATCCCCACGGCCTGCCATCCGATAGTCCCGTCCTCGTCAGCCCAGACCATATTCTCACCGGGGATATGGCTGTACGTACAGGCCTCCCTGAATTCCTCCCAGGAACCCGCCTGGTCCATCCGGAGGGAAGCCAGGTAGGGCGAGCCCCCGGGCTCCATCCAGGCGCAGCGGACCGCATAGGCCTTGTGGCGGAGGGTATCCTGGAATACCACGGGGCCATGCCTGCTGTACCTCAAGCGGGCCACGTAGTCCCCCTGTCCTTTCACCGGGATGCGCTCCTCCACGACATCCATGGACTCCCAGCTTCCCTGGTACCGGTACTGGTCGGGATTCTCCGGGTTTGTGTCATAGACGTACAAATCTTCCCCGTCCGTCTCGAAGACAGTAAGGCCCCAGGCCCCAAATCCATTGTGCCCGATGGACACCCCTGGGATTTCCGGTTCCCCGCCCCCTATGACATTCCATCCGGGAGCCACCAAATGTACCATATAACGGAGGGAGGGCACCGCGATCCGGCGATGGGGGTCGTTGGCCATCAGCGGCTTTCCACTGGCCATCCGAGCCCCGCTGACCACCCAGTTGTTGCTCCCGATGGAAAGGCTGTCGAGCCGGGGGTTCTCCCCCTGGAAAAAAACTGAAGAAACGAGCGTGTCCCGATACGTCCTGAGCAGGTGCTCGGTGCGGAAGGCAACCGGCTTACGATAGGCCTTGTAGAGCTCCAGGATATCCTCGGAGAGCATTTCCCGGGTAATCCCTGCATCCAGGGTCAGGTCTGGCTCTTTTGGATGGAACCACAAAAGGGATTTCACCTGCTCCTCTCCAATGGATGCAACGGCACGCCCCACCGCCAGTTCTTCCTCTATATTCCCGAGCAGTCCCTGATGACGTGAAATAACCACCTCCGGGGTCCATTTCTGCGGCAGGATCCCCAGTGCCCGGAACTCGATGGGCAGGGAATCCGGGGTCTTGAGTACTTCTTCGATATACGCATTCACCCCTTGAGTGTACGCTTCGATAATCTCGGTGCCGTCCTTGTGGTAATACTGCATTTCATCGGCCATCGAGCCCCGGTATTTGAACAGGCGCGTGCCGATATCCCGTTTCAATTCAGATTCCCCGAGGATTTCGGCTACGGTACCCGTCGCCTGCCGCCTCCAGATTTCGAATTGAAACAGGCGGTCCCGGGCCGCGAGGTAGCCCTGGGCAAAGAAGAGATCCGGCTGGTTTTGGGCATAGATGTGGTTGATGCCAAAGGGGTCGCGGTAGACTTCCACAGGCTGGGACAGCCCGGGAATCCCGACCACAGGTTCGGGTGCTTCCCGGCAGGAAAAAAGCAGCAGGGATAGAATTGCCAGCAGGATTGCTCTGGTCATGGGCGCGCAAATATTATCGGAATGGAAAATGTAACTTCTAAAAGGATCAGAACCGTAATAAGAGTCCCAGCAAGGGGCCATTG
>CAZUZE010000091.1:0-8301 GCA_964624565.1 uncultured Robiginitalea sp. | reverse complement strand
AGGATAAAGTCGCTGGAAGCGTTATTGGTCTCCGTAATGTTGCGGGAGAGGTTATAAATGGTGTACAGTTCCGCCTTGAGGCCACTCTCAAATTTATAGCCGATCCCCGGGGACAAGCGAAGCAGGTCGTTAAAGCGGTCTGACTTTTTCAGGTTGAAAAAGAGTTCCGCGGAGATCGGGAAATACAGGCCCTTTGTAAAATTCAGATAGTGCTTTTTCCAGCTGATGGCTATGGAAACCCGGTGCCGCAAGCGGAATCCCGTTTCCCACCCGTCACCGTCAAACGCCGTCTGAAACCGTTCCTCCAGTCGGGTATAGTTGTAAAGTTTAAACTCCTTTATGGTGGGGATGTTGAATTTGACACCCTGGATCAACCGGAGTTCAAAATTGTCCGTTTCGTCAAAATTCCTCGTGTAGATGGTCCCTGCTCCCAGGTGGTAACTGCGGATCCAGGGTTCTGACCCTTCCTTTCTGCCCCTAAACCACCGGTTGGCGCGCAAGTTGAGGGTGGAGATCGCCAGGTACCTGTTGTAAACCGAAGGGTTGATGGTCCTAAAGCCTACCTGGGTGCTGAGAAAACGGGAGTCCTTCATCGGGGTCTGGAAGTTGTAGTCCAGCCACAGCTGTTCGTTGACCCGAACATCCTGATCCACGATTGAATCCTGAGCGGTTCCCTTCTGGAGCATAAAGAACAGCACACCTAGCATACAAAACAGAATCCGCGCTCCCGCCATGTGATTTGGATCAGGTTGGGTATTACAATGGAAAGATACTACTCATCTTCCAAAGAGAGTGCACTTTAAATCCATCCGATTCCCCCGGTCAGTTGATCTGGGTCATTGGCCCTTTTGCTTCTCACCTCTAAATTTATGACATACGCACGGGCAGCCATGGAATTCCGGAGCACATTCCGGCCCACTGGCTGCCAGGCAAAGAAGTTCAACCCAAAAACCAATAGCGATGGAAACCCAGGTAATCTACAATGCAGACCTCCATTTTGAACATGAACACTGGAGGAGCGAACTCTTTTTCTGGAAGGACGAAATACGCTCTTTTAACAACCGGCTGGCAGAGTTGGTCGCCCGATGGACCGATAAAGAGGTCCTGGTGCAGCTGGAACACTTCCAGAACGAATTCATCCTCCACCAGGGACGGATTGACGAATTCCTGGAAGGCATTGAGAAACACGAACACCGGATGGCGGGAAAAAGTCTTGCGGGCGAAATCTCCATGGATATGGCAATGGTTAAAAACCATATGGAATTCCGTGAGGAAATGGAAGTACAGCGGCAGATGTTCCACAGCCTGAAAAAGGAGTTTTTTGCTTTCCTGACGCGCTATATGTAAAGGGGCCCGAAGGAAATGGCGTATCTTTCATCCTGTGGAGGTATGGAAATGCACACCGTTTTGACAATGCGCGTGTTCCTCCTGTGCTTTTACGCCATGGCCATGAGTTCGCTACCGATTTTTGAATTCCACCCGGGGGCTTCCCTGGACAGCTGGTATGTCGTCAATGACGGGGTTATGGGTGGACGTTCCCAAGGGAACCTCAGCCTGGATGCAGAGGGGTATGGACTTTTTTCAGGGCGCATTTCCCTCGAAAACAACGGGGGTTTTTCCTCCATTCGGTATGACTGCGGCAATACGGGACTGGATGGATACCGCTATATCACGCTACGGGTAAAAGGGGATGGAAAACGCTACCAGTTCCGGCTAAAGGCCAGCCAGCGCGATTACTATTCCTATATCGCCTACTTCCAGACCAACGGGCAGTGGCAGGAAATGAAGCTCCCGTTGGAATCCCTTTATCCCGTCTTTCGGGGCAGACGCCTGGACCTCCCAAATTTCAATGGGAAAACCTTTGAAGAGATCGGGATCCTGATCGGGAATAAGGAGGCTGAGACCTTTGAATTGCGCATTGCGCGCATCGGCCTGGAATAAGGAGCGCATCGACCGGGAATATTCCCCTGCAAGGGCTGCCCTTTAGCTTAGTTCCCTCAGATCTTCCCCTGGGCGGGCATAGGCATACCGGCCCAGCTTGACTCCGAGGTAATAGGTGTCCAGCCCACCTATGGCCACCGAATCCAGGGCCTCGAGCTCCAGGTCCCCGTCCTCTCCAATCGCCCCTTCCGGAAGGATCAGGTGCGCTACCTTCCCAATGACCAGGCGGGTGCCATTGCATTTAACCGGGAGGTCCTCTTCCAGAGATAACCCCATTTTAATGGCCGATTCAGCCACAAAGGGGGCCTGGAAGCCCTGGATATGAGCAGGGGTCAGCCCGCAGGCCTCAAATTCGGAGACCTCCCTGGGAAACCTGGCAGAAGTCAAATGTGCCTGCTTGTGGATGTGCCCGGTGATCTGGTTCATTGTATACACCCCGGTCTGAAGGATATTTTCATACGTGTGCCGCTCCACGGTTGTGGGCCTGAGGATAAACCCCAGATAGGGCGGGTTCGCCCCAATGTGCACGACAGAGTTGAAAACAGCCAGGTTCTCCTGGCCCGAAGCCGAGCAGGTGCCGATCAGGTTGGCGGCCTTATATCCGGCCGCCTTATTGATCAGGTTGGCGCGGTAGCGGCTTTCGAGCTGCATCAGGGCGTCGAAGTCTAAGCGGGTTTGCATAGGTCTTTATTTGCAGCAAAGATACGCCTATGGAAAAAGACCCGGGGCACCCTCATTTCATAAACCAGGGCAACAGCCCGCCTCCTATGAGGGCAGCGACCACGAGGAGGTGGTAGATCAGCAGGAGCTTCTCCTCCCTTGTGTTCAGCCGGCCTGTAAAGTCATTCCAGATGATGGCCATCCCAAGGCAGGGGATCAGGTAATTCGGTTTAATATTTGTCATGGCGTTTCGTTTTGTTGAATTTACGATGACAGCCTGCCTGGGGATGATGCAATTTTATCCGGTTTCTCAACGCAATTAACCTCTTTCATCAGGTGCATCCATATTCCAAAAAATCCGTAATATCGGGTAGTGAAGCCTCCTGAAGATTCTAAACCGTCCGACCCATCCCCCGGGATACCCCGCTATGTGCTCCCTGTGATTGTCTTTGCTCAATTCTGCGGGACCTCCCTCTGGTTTGCCTCCAACGGCATCATGGAAGCCCTGAGCACCGCATTCCGCCTTCCGGATTCCGCTCTGGAACACCTGACCGCCTCCGTTCAGATGGGCTTTATTTCAGGCACGCTGGTATTTGCGCTCTTTACCCTGGCAGATCGGCATTCCCCCTCCCGGGTATTTTTCTGGTCGGCGGTGCTCGGGGCCCTGTTCAACCTGGGTATGGCATGGGAAGGCAACACCTTTTCCACCCTGCTCGGGCTTCGGTTTGCCACAGGGTTCTTCCTGGCGGGCATTTACCCGGTAGGGATGAAGATCGCCTCGGATTATTACGAAAAAGGCCTGGGGGTCTCCCTTGGGTACCTGGTGGGCGCCCTGGTGCTGGGCACTGCTTTCCCCCACCTGCTCAATAGCTCAGGGGTCGGGTTCTCCTGGAAAGAAATCCTCGCCGCAACCTCAGTGCTCGCCCTTATCGGGGGCCTGGCCATTCGTTTCCTGCCGGACGGGCCGTACCGGAGGTCCCTGCAAAAGCCCGATCTGACAGCCTTTATCAGCGTATTTAAAAACCGGGATTTCAGAAGCTCGGCCTTTGGCTATTTCGGGCATATGTGGGAGCTCTATGCGTTCTGGGCTTTTGTCCCGCTGCTGCTCCAAACCTACAGCAGCATGCACCCGGATTCGGGGTTTTCTGCTTCCCTGTGGGCTTTTGTGGTCATCGGCGTCGGGGGGCCTGCCTGTGTTCTTGGAGGCTACCTGTCCCGGTGCCTGGGGGTAAAAAGGGTGGCAACTGCTTCACTTGCGCTCTCCGCGCTCTGCTGCCTGGTGGTCCCCTGGGCGCTGACCTGGAGTGCCCCTGCGGATTTCCTCCTCTTCCTGGGGTTTTGGGGGATGGCCGTGATCGCGGATTCTCCCCTGTTTTCAACCCTGGTGGCGCAGAATGCGGACCTCCAGCGCAAAGGGACGGCCCTAACCATCGTGACCAGTATCGGATTTGCCATTACCATCGCCAGTATTGAGACCCTCGGTTTCCTGCAGGGGAAGACAGCCTCTCCGCTGACCTACATGTTGCTTGCCGCCGGACCGGTGCTCGGCATAACAGCCCTGGTGCGAAAACCATAGCTAAAAAGAGGTGTAAGGGAAATTGCCCCCATCCCTGGCGGGGTTTGGATTTCAGGAAAGGCCGGGGGCCTATTTAACGTCTTTTACGCACCGGAACCCCAGGTGCCCCATCCCGGTATCCGCTGTGGTGCGCATCCGCCGGGCCACCCGGTACCCGCTGCAATAGCTGTCACTGCACAGGTAGGAACCGCCCCTTACGACGTATTTTTCGGCCAGGGGGTCCCCGGGATCAAAGGATTCGGCAGGGCCCTTGGGGTCAAAGGCTTCTGTCGGGGAGAGCTCCTGGGCGTAAGCATCCGCCCGGTACTTGTCCTGGCACCATTCCCATACGTTCCCCGCCATATCGTACAACCCGTAGCCGTTGGCCTCGTAGGTTTTTACCGGCGCTGTGCGTTCATACCCGTCCTGCGGTTCATTGCGATAGGGGAAGATCCCCTGCCAGAAGTTCGCCTTTTCGGTTGCCCGTTCGGCAGGTGTATTGCCCCAGGGATACACTGCATCCTCCAGGCCACCCATGGCCGCCCATTCCCACTCGGCTTCCGTGGGCAGGCGTTTTCCCGCCCACCTGGCATAGGCTTCGGCATCCCTGAAGGAAATATGGACAACCGGATGGTCCATGCGGTCGGAGATATCGCTTTCGGGGCCCTCGGGGTGCTTCCAGTTCGCCCCGATTTTCCACTCCCACCACTGGGACAGGTCCCTCAAATCCACCGGTCCCTCAGTTGGCCTGAATACCAGTGACCCCGGCTTCATGATGGAATCGGCAGGTTTTGGGGTGTCGGGAGGGAGCTGCTTTTTGAGCTCTTCCCAGTCCAGTTCCCGCTCTGCCGTGGTCAGATACCCGGTGGCATCCACAAAAGCCTTGAAATCGGCATTGGTCACTTCTGTGGCATCCATAAAAAAGGGTGAGACCCCTATCTTCCGGCGCGGGAATTCGTCCGGCTCCGCCTGCTCGGTTTTCCCACCCATCATAAAACTCCCCGCAGGGATGTATACCATGCCTTCCGGGGCCTCCAAAGTGTTTTCCGCAACCTGCTTCGCGTCCTGCCTGCACCCAATAGCCATACCGAGGCAGAAACAGATTACCAGGAAGTGCACTTTTCTTTTCATACGGATTGCAGTAACTTTAAGTCAGGCGATTTCGGGGGAAAGATAAAAAACATATGTTCAACCCTGCTCTTTTTAATTAAAAATAAGCTTAGAATGAAACCTTCCTTCACTGAAATACAGCGATTTAACCAATGGTGGCTCTGGCTGATCCTCATCGGGGCGGCCCTGATCCCGACCTACGGGCTCTTTCAGCAGCTCATCCTCGGAAAACCCTTTGGCAGCAAACCCATGTCCGATCCGGGCCTGCTCCTTTTTTTTGGGGGTATGTGGTTCCTGTTGGGGTTTTTCAGGTGGATGGAATTGCGGACCGAAATCGACGAAAGGGGGATCCGCGTGCGCCTGCGGCCATTCAGCTCGGAATCCTTTAAATGGGACCAAATCGAACACCTGGAACTCATCCGCTATGGCTTTGTGGGGTATGGCCTGCGGTTCAGCCCAAAATACGGTACGGTATACAACGCCAGCGGCAACAAAGGACTCGCTGTCTCCCTGAAAAGCGGGAGTCGCTATGTGATCGGCACCCGGGATCCGGAACGCCTGAAAGAAACGCTCAGGGCCCTTCAAAAGGAGGGGATTGGCCTGAAAATAATAGACAGTATGTAAGGATTTCACCATCGTTTCCTCGTACATTTATTTTGCCGTTCGCAAGAGGCTTCCAAAACCGAAACTGATGACCGCATTAAACATGCTGGATGGGGTCTACCCCAGACCAATCCCCCTTACCAAGGACGTTGAAGCCCTCAGCAGGGACGTGCGCGACACAGGCCTGTCGATCACGGACCGCCTCGAATCCTTTGAGGACATCATGAGCATAGAGGTTGGGGATACGGCACTTACCCGGCTCAGGAACCTGGAACGCGACCAGGGGCTCAGGCAATTGTACATAAAGTACGAAGGGGACAACCCCACCGGAACTCAAAAAGACCGGATTGCCTTTGCCCAGGTATACGATGCCCTGAGACGGGGGTTTGACACCATCGCCCTGGCCACCTGCGGAAACTACGGCGTTGCCGTGGCCTTTGCCTCCTATTTGGCGGGAATCCATTGCAGGGTGTACATCCCCCAAACCTATCACACCGAACGCGCCGGGGAAATGGTCAAGTACAATGCAGAGGTCATCCGGATTCCCGGGACCTATGAGGAAGTGGTGGTGGCTTCCAGCCTGGAAGCCCAGGAGAAAGGCTATTACGATGCCAACCCGGGGGGCAGCAATACACCCCTCCAGCTGAAGGCGTATTCGGAAATTGCCTTCGAAATTTACGACGTCCTGAGGGATGCCCCGAAATACGTGGCCTGTCCCGTATCCAACGGCACGCTCCTCGCAGGGGTTTACCGGGGGTTTGTAAACCTCTACAAAAGGGGCAAGACCTCCAGGGTCCCCCATTTTGTAGCCGGTTCGTCAAGCAATAAGAACCCTATTGTGGATTCCTTCAACAAAGGACTGCCCAGGTGCATGGATTTAAACCCTGCCAAAATCAGGGAAACCGAAATCAATGAACCCCTGATCAACTGGCACAGTTTTGACGGGGACGAGGCGCTTTTTGCCCTGAGGGCTTCCGCGGGCGCAGCAGCACACATAAGCGACCAGAAAATGAAAAAAATGAGCTCCTACCTGTTAAAGAACGACGGGATCAAAGTGCTGCCTGCAGCCACAGCAGGGCTTATTGCCCTGATGGAAATACACGGAAAACAACCCATGGAGCCGGACCGCTTCGTGGCTGTTGTTACCGCAAGACATTAAATCCCATATGGGGAATACCCCATTTTACAAACCACTGACACATGAAAAAGCCCATTGACGGAAATGCCCTTATCTACGCCCAGGGCGCCTTTAATACCCCCATTGGGAAAACCGCACACGGCCTTGTCCGGTTTACGGAGCGCTACAGGATCCTGGGAGTCCTGGACGATACCTACGCCGGGGAAGATGCCGGCGCTGTGCTCGACGGCAAGCCGAGCGGGATCCCTGTTTTTTCGACTCTCAGGGAGGCCCTGCACGCCCTTGGAAATGAGAAGGTGGACTATTTTGTGATCGGCCTCGCCCCGGATGGGGGGCGCCTTCCCGATGAGGCGCGGCAGGTCATTAAGGACGCGCTAAAGGAAGGCATGAACGTGGACAGCGGGCTTCATGATTTCCTGTATAAGGATCCCGGCATTGTCCGTACAGCCGAAAAATACGGCAGGTCCCTCCGCGATATCCGCCGAACCCCGGAACGGGAAGAACTCCATTTTTTCAGCGGTAAAATCGAAAAGGTACGCGCCCTTAAAATCGCTGTCCTGGGGACGGATTCGGCTGTGGGGAAACGCACGACCGCCTGGTTGCTGGTCCACGGATTCCGGCAGGCTGGAAAGACCGCCGAGCTCGTTGGGACGGGCCAGACGGCCTGGCTGCAGGGTGCGAAATACAGCATGATCATGGACAGCTGCATCAACGATTTTGTATCCGGGGAGATCGAGCACGCCGTCTACGAAGCCTGGTCCCATGAAGCCCCTGACCTGATCGTCATTGAAGGGCAGGGGAGCCTGATGAACCCGGCCTACCCGGGCGGGTTCGAAATCCTCGCGGCGGGCCGTCCGGACTATGTGATCCTGCAGCACGCCCCCAAGCGCAAAGAGTACGACGGGTTTCCGGGCTATCCGATCCATCCCCTCCCCACCCAGATTGAGGCCATCGAACTCATTTCGGGAAAAAAGGTCATTGCGATCACCGTAAACCACGAAGACATGAGGCCGGAGGAAATCCGGCCAGCCTGTGAGGCCATTGAGCGCGAAACAGGACTGCCCGCCTTTGATGTACTGGCCCACGGGGCTTCCGGACTTACTGAACTGGTAAAAACCTACCTCAGATGACGAGCCTGGAACGCTTTCTCGTCATCGATACCCTGCGGGTGTCGGCCCCCGTGGTGGAACCCAAACGGGTAAAGGCTACCTACAGCGTCACCAAACCCGATGGAACCGTTTCGGAAAAGGAGCTGGTGTATTCCTATGAGGCGCCCTTTTTTGACCCCCGAAGC
>CAZUZE010000090.1:0-8339 GCA_964624565.1 uncultured Robiginitalea sp. | reverse complement strand
GATCTGAAATAAATGTAAAGGCAAATCCGGGCTCAGGGCGATGTAATTCCATTCGGCTTCCCAGTGATAAGACGTATGGGTGATCAGGTCGTACATCTCAAAGCGGCCCCGCCCAATACCCCCCAACTGATCAAGGGGCAGCTGCACGTAGCCCTGCTGGCTGTTTCGGGCATCCAGGCTGACGATGATCAGCAGCCGGTCCGAACCGGCATCGTCCCATTTGTAAAATGCGAGCAACTGGTCGTTTTCCAGGCCGCAAAACCGGATATTATTGGTTTGCTGCAGGGCCGGGTGTTGCCTGCGAATGCTGTTGAGGCGCCCGATCATATGGGTCAGCTTGTTTTTCAGGCCCCAGTCCCAGTGGCGTATTTCGTATTTCTCCGAATTGAGGTATTCCTCCTTACCCGGGTAGGGTTCGGAGACCATATATTCAAAGACAGGGCCGTAGATCCCGATGTTTCCGCAAAGGGTGGCCGCCAGGGCATATCGGATCAGGTGCATCGCCTCCCCCGCACCCTGCAGGTGGTAGGGGTTGATGTCCGGGGTGTTGGGCCAGAAATTCGGACGGTAATACTCACGCATCTCCGTTTGGGTGAGCTCCACCATATACTCGATGAGCTCGGATTTATGCTCCCGCCACGTAAAGTAGGTGTATGACTGGCTGAACCCCTGCTTTGCGAGTTCCTGCATGACCCGCGGCCTCGAAAAGGCCTCGGCCAGAAAAAGGACGTTCGGGTGGGATTTTTTAACCTCCGAGATCAACCAGTGCCAGAAATAGTAAGGCTTGGTGTGCGGGTTGTCCACCCTGAAGATCTCGACCCCGAAACCGACCCACTTCAGGGTGACTTCGAGCAGTTCCTTCCAAAGCGCCTTGTACTGGGAAGTCTCGAACCAGAAATTGACGATATCCTGGTACTTCTTGGGCGGATTCTCGGCATATTGAATGGTCCCGTCCGGGCGCTTCCGGAACCACTGGGGGTGTTCGGTGATATACGGGTGGTCCGGGGCCGCCTGGAAGGCGAGGTCCATGGCCACTTCCAGGCCGAATTCCCCTGCCTTAGCGATAAAGGCCCTGAAATCGTCCTCAGTGCCGAGTTCGGGATGGAGGTCCCGGTGCCCGCCGTAGCGGGAGCCAATCGCCCAGGGCACCCCGCAGTCCCCCTCCTCGGCCACAGTCGTATTGTTTTTCCCTTTCCGGTTCACCTCCCCTATGGGGTGCACGGGGGGGAGGTAGACCGTGTCGAAGCCCATTTCGGCAATCCGCGGCAACAGGCGCTCGCAATCCTTAAACGTACCGTGTTGCCCGGGGTTTTGGGCGGCAGACCTCGGAAAGAATTCATACCAGGTGGAAAAGGCGGCCTTGCGCCGGTCCACATAGACCCGTAAAGGGTCAGAAGTATTGGCCAGCAGTCGCTGGGGGAAGGCCAGGAATAGCCTGTGCAGTTTTTCAGAACGCGCCTCCCGGACCGCTTCCCCATAGGAATCCTCATTCCTGAATTGTTCCATCAGGCCGAGGACATATGCCTTGTCCGCCCCCTTTACCCGGGTCCTTAGAAACTCCAGGTACTGGACCCCATCGAGCAGTTCGCTCCTCACGTGCTGCCCGTCTGCCAGTTTTGCTTCAATCCCGTGCTGCCAGTTCAGGGCGTAATCCACCCAGCCCCGCAGCTTGTACTCATAGAACCCCTGTTCGGTTACCTGGAAGCCGCCTTCCCAGCGGTCGTTCCCGAGGTGGTGCATGCGCACCTCTGTCCATTTTCGCTCAGAGGCGTGTTTGAAAAGGACTTCGGCCTGCATGATATCGTGACCGTCCGGCAGGATATCGGCAGAGACCAGGACCTGCTCTCCCACCACACGTTTGATAAAAAAGGCCCCGCATTCCAGGCGGGGCTGGATGTCATTGATGACCACGCGTTCTTGTCGTACCATAGATAACCCTGTAATTAGGAGTTTTTATCCGCTTAAATATATGAATTAAAGATGTACTCCCGGGGTATGGGGATTCCCATTCTGCCCGGTTTCCAATCCGGGGCGAAAACAGACTGCCTCCCCGGCGGGACCACCTTACCCCTCACCCCCTTCTTCGATGGTGATCACCGCGTGATCTTCCACCCTGAGGGTGAGCAGGCCGGCCAGGATCATGGCAATGCCCCCGATGATCAGCGCATAGATTGGCTGGTTGTCGAAAAGCCGGTTTACCATGAATCCCAGGATCGTGGCCGCCACCATTTGGGGGATCACGATAAAGAAGTTGAACACCCCCATGTAATAGCCCATTTTCTTAGGGGGAAGGGCCCCCGCCAGCATGGCATAGGGCACCGAAAGGATGCTCGCCCAGGCAATGCCCACCCCCACCATGGAAAGCAGGAGCCAGTCGGGGTTTGAAATATAATAGACAGAAATCAGGCCGAGCCCCCCCAGGACCAGGGCGAGCAGGTGGGTGATTTTCCGGCTGGTCATCTTGGCCAGGACCGGCAGGAGGAAGGCCACCAGGGCGGCCACCCCGTTGTACACCCCGAAAAGGACGGTTACCCAGTCGGCACCGTCGTTATAGCCCTGGGAGGTCGGATCGGTGGTCCCGTAAATATGGCCCGTAACCGCCTGCGTGGTGTAGATCCACATGGAAAAAAGGGCAAACCACGAAAAAAATTGTACTGCGGCCAGTTGCTTCATGGTCCCGGGCATATAGAGCAGGTCGGTCATGATGACGACAAAGCCGTTGCGGAGGCCCCGGGCCCGGACCAGGGAAGCGAGCAAAAACAAGACCCCCACGATGAGGATGCCCACCGTCAGGATGTAGAGCTCTTTCTGAAGGTCAAAATAATACGGGAAAAAGGTGGCCACGGCGCCCAGGACCACCATCAGGATTCCGTAAAAACGCAGCCTGGAAACCCTCAGGGCCTCCGCCTCAGGTGTCAGGTTCCGGGGGGTCGCTGCCTTGTTTTCCTCGAACGCCTCCAGTTCCTCCGGGCTGTATTCCCTGGACCTGAAAACGGTCCACAGCACGGCGAGCAGGAAGACAGCGGCCCCTACATAGAACGACCATTTCACGGAATCCGGGATGACGCCTTCCGGGGCTGTATTGCTGATGCCGAACCAGTTGGTAAAGGCGTAGGGCATCACCGAACCCACCACGGCGCCGATCCCTATAAAAAAGCTCTGCATGGCAAATCCGAGGGTGCGCTGTTCAGAGGGGAGGTTGTCCCCCACAAAGGCGCGGAAGGGTTCCATGGAGATATTGATGGAAGCATCCATGATCCACAACATCCCCGCCGCAACCCAAAGGGAGGGCGAATTTGGCATGATGCACAGGGCGATGGAGGCCAGGATGGCCCCGACCAGGAAATAAGGCCTCCGGCGTCCCAGGCGTGTCCAGGTCCGGTCCGAAAAGTAGCCGATAATCGGCTGCACGACGAGGCCCGTTACCGGTGCGGCAATCCACAGGATGGGGATGCTCTCCACTTCGGCCCCCAGGGTTTCGAAAATACGGGAGGTATTCGCGTTTTGCAGGGCGAATCCAAACTGGATGCCGAGAAAGCCAAAACTCATGTTCCAGATTTCCCAAAAACTGAGCGTTCGTTTCTTTGCCATGGTACTTCGGTTGGTTTGGTGTGGGAATCATCGCGGGACTCCGGAATAAATATAGTATTTTTCACTCCAGAAGCGTTTCACAAAAACGTCCCCTAAAATTCATCACACCTCTGAAGGATTTTAATTAACTGAAATACAAATGATTGAATGCTAGAGCATTTTTTGGAACACTTTTTGAAAACTGTAACTCATCGGACGCCCACACGGGGTTAACATTCAACTTAAATCAAGATCTATGAAAAATTTCGGACGCTTTTTCGCACTTTTAATCGCCTTTGTCAGTTTTTCCTGTGAGGGACCTACCGGCCCTCCGGGACCTCCGGGATTTGACGGACAGGATGGGGTAAACATTTTAGGGGCCGTCTACGACATTGTAGGGGATTTTACCCCTTCAAACGACTATTCGATCTTCTCGGTTTTTTCCCAGGACGTCCCGGGGCTAGAGGTCTTTGAAACAGATGTGGTGCTGGTCTATATCCTGTGGGACCAGCTCGACGACCCCACCGGCCCCATCGATATCTGGCGGCTCCTGCCCCAGACCCGGCTGCTCCAGCAGGGGATCCTTCAATACAACTACGACTTTACCTTTGAGGATGTGAGCATCTTCCTGGAATCGGACTTCAACCTGGGGACCCTCCAGCCCGGGGATACCAACAACCAGGTATTCCGGATCGCCATTCTGCCTGCGGACGGGGCGGGCAAACGGGACCTGGACGTGACCAATATGCAGGAAGTGATGGAATACCTCAACGTGAAGGAGGCCAACATCCCCCGGATTGAGAAGAACTAAACCGTTAAATTATTCTGAAACCTCCCCGCCCAAAGCGGGGATTTTTCGTTTAAGCTTTATTTTTGGGCAGGCAGGGGCATCTCCTGTCTAAAAAATAAAGCGCTATGAAAAAACTTGCATCCCTTTTGATCTTCACCCTGATGGTTTCATGTCAGGGGAACTCTCAGAAAACCGTGAAATCCACCTCAAAAGAGGCCCCGGAAACGGCCTCCTATGCCGTTGAGAAGACAGATGCCCAGTGGCGGGCGGAGCTGACGGATATGGAGTACTACATCCTAAGGAAGGCCGGAACGGAAAATCCCGGGACCAGCGAGTGGCTCAAAAATAAGAAGAAGGGCACGTATGTCTGTGCCGGGTGCGGCCACCCCCTGTTCGAGAGCGAGTATAAGTTTGATTCCGGGACGGGCTGGCCTAGTTTCGACCGGGCCATTGAAGGAAATGTGGCCTACAGCGTCGACTATAAAATAGGCTACAAGCGCACGGAAGAACACTGTGCGAACTGCGGGGGACACCTTGGGCACGTCTTTGAGGACGGGCCGAGGGAAACTACCGGGGAGCGGCACTGCATCAACGGGGCTGCCCTGGATTTTGTCCCCGAACAGTAGTCCGTTGCCTGCCTCCTGTCGCACGTTTGAATCCACAGGGCGCAAAACCCTGTTTCAATCTGAATTCCCCTTGGTGGCTTTCGGATTGGTTTTATACCTTTGCGGGGCAAATTTTCACGAAACCACACCACTATGAATACCTTTGATGTCATTGTCCTTGGAAGCGGTCCCGGCGGTTATGTAACGGCCATACGGGCATCCCAGCTGGGCCTGAAAACAGCCATTGTCGAAAAGGAGAGCCTCGGAGGGGTATGCCTGAACTGGGGATGCATCCCCACAAAGGCCCTTCTGAAGTCTGCCCAGGTTTTCGAATACCTCCAGCACGCCTCGGATTATGGCCTCAACGCCAAAGAAGTGGATAAGGATTTCGACGCCGTGGTGGCCCGGAGCCGGAGCGTGGCAGACGGGATGAGCAAGGGCGTTCAGTTCCTGATGAAGAAAAACAAAATTGAGGTTCTCAACGGATACGGGACCCTGCGGCCGGGCAAAAAGGTCTCCGTCAAAGGGGCCGATGGAAAGGAAACCGAGTACAGCGCCTCGCACATCATCATCGCCACAGGGGCACGCAGCCGGGAACTTCCCGCCCTGCCACAGGACGGTGAGAAAATCATCGGGTACCGCAAGGCGATGACCCTGGAAAAACAGCCTGCCAAAATGATCGTGGTCGGCAGCGGTGCCATCGGGGTGGAATTTGCCTATTTCTACAACGCCATGGGGACAGAAGTCACGGTGGTGGAATACCTGCCGAACATCGTCCCTGTGGAGGATGAAGAGGTCTCCAAGCAGCTGGAGCGCAGCTTCAAGAAGTCCGGAATCAAAATCATGACTTCCGCGGAGGTCACCAAAGTGGATACCAGCGGGAAAGGCGTGAAGGCCACGGTTAAAACCGCCAAGGGGGAAGAGGTCCTGGAAGCGGACATTGTGCTCTCCGCCGTTGGGATCAAGACCAATATCGAGAACATCGGCCTGGAAGAAGTGGGGATCGCCACAGACCGGGACAAGATCATCGTCAATGACTACTACCAGACCAATATCCCGGGCTATTATGCCATCGGGGATGTGACCCCCGGACCTGCCCTGGCACACGTCGCCTCCGCCGAAGGGATCCTCTGCGTCGAAAAAATCGCGGGCATGCATGTGGAACCCCTGGATTACGGCAATATCCCCGGATGTACCTACTGTGCCCCTGAAGTCGCTTCCGTGGGCCTTACCGAGAAACAGGCCCGGGAACAGGGCTATGAGATCAAAGTGGGGAAGTTCCCCTTTTCCGCCAGCGGGAAGGCGAAAGCCTCGGGGCATTCTGACGGGTTTGTAAAGGTCATCTTCGATGCGAAATACGGGGAATGGCTCGGGTGCCACATGATCGGGGCCGGCGTTACCGATATGATCGCCGAGGCCGTGGTGGGGCGCAAACTCGAGACCACAGGCCATGAGATCCTCAAGGCGGTCCACCCCCACCCGACCATGAGTGAAGCCGTTATGGAAGCCGTCGCGGCAGCCTATGACGAAGTGATCCACCTCTAAACAGCGAAAAATATGTTGAAGATCTTCCGCAGTGTCGCTCTGGTCGAGGGGGTGTCCTACCTGCTTTTATTCGCCCTGAGCATGCCGCTGAAATACTGGGCGGGAATCCGGGAGCCCAACATTTATATCGGTTATGTCCACGGGGGGCTGTTTATCGCCTATTTGGTTCTCGCCACCATGCTCTGGAGGGAGCGCGGATGGAGCAACAAGGCCTATTTCTACCTGATTTTGGCTTCCCTCCTGCCCTTTGCGACCTTTTATGTGGACAGCAGGTTCCTGAAGTCCCAACAGCCCTAGGGCCATGGCGTTGCTACTGCGCTTCATTTGTCCACTAGCGTTCCTTGCCCTGATTGCAGGTTGTAAAACCGGGGATGCG
The DNA here is from genome assembly GCA_964624565.1 of uncultured Robiginitalea sp. GTDB lineage: Bacteria > Bacteroidota > Bacteroidia > Flavobacteriales > Flavobacteriaceae > Robiginitalea. The sequence goes on along the minus strand of CAZUZE010000090.1, from coordinate 1,453 downwards.
AAAAATGGTCCACCAATAGAAAAGCGCCTGCCCGAATACATTGCGCTTGGCGGGTCCCTTTCCGTGTTTGAGCCGGCCGATCCACCGCAGCCCATCAAAAAGGCAAACCTCCATGATCTTTCCTATGCCTATACCTACAACATGTTCCATATCCGGAAAGATACCCTTTGGAAAAGAGAGCAGGCCACATACCTGGCGCGTCAAGCAGCACAGGTAGTCAAAGAGGAGTTTCCGGAAATCAATGTAGTGGAAGGCTCCAAATTAGAGGGGAAGAATTACGTTGAGATCATGCATACCCGGGCATATCCTTCAAGTCCCTATCGCGAAACCCCTCCTGATCAGAGGGAACGGAACAAGGGCCTGCTGGTCCCTGCAAAAAACGGGTTTCAGCTCTTTATTGAAACAAGCACTGGAATAAACAAGGACGGTACGCTTGGCACCCGGTTTGTGGTAAGGGTCTTCAATACCCGGAGCGCAGAACTGGTTTATTTCGACAACCTTTTTTTCTCACTTGATTTCCGGGACAGCCGAACCTGGCGGACCGCCCTGAAGTTCATGCTGGAGCGCCTCAAAGAAAACTCCGAACCGCCAGCTCATACCCCTTCAGGCCAAAACCGAAGATGACCCCGCGGGCACCTGCCGAGATATGGGATTCATGCCGAAAGGGCTCCCGGGCCGCGATATTGGAAATATGCACCTCCACAACCGGGGTATCGATGGCCTTTACAGCGTCCCCGATCCCGATGGAGGTATGCGTATAGGCCGCGGCGTTGAGGATAATCCCGTCATAGCTGAAACCGACTTCCTGCAGCTTTTCAATCAGCTCCCCTTCGATGTTGGACTGGAAATACTCCAGCTGCACCTCGCGGAAGGTAAACTGGAGCTGGCTGAAGTAATCCTCAAACGTCTGGTTGCCATAGAGTTCGGGCTCCCGCTTACCGAGGAGGTTCAGGTTGGGACCATTGATGATGATAATTTTCATGGAAGTTTGCTTTTAGCCTATTCCAAAGGCCGGACGCGGATAAAAATACAAAGTTCAACCGGAACCCGGGAACTATTTATGGAGCAAAGCCATCCCGGGAACGGGCTATCCGGGCATAAAAAAAGTTGGGAAGGACTCCCCGCTTTTTGCGCTGATGATTCCCTGGACTACAGGTTGCCCATAAATCCGAGGAAAATGGTGGACCAGGTCCCGCCGTCAAGGCTGATCCCGGTGTACGAAAAATTCACCTCCATTTTGTCGTTGAACCCATAGGCGAGGATCGGACGGTAATAAACCCCCCCGTCGTTCCCGTCGTTGATGCCGATGGCATACCCTACATCGGCCCCGGCCCGGAACTTGTCCGTGACATGGTACCGGCCTGCTGCCGCGATGGGAATAAACTGGACGTCGTCCGCATCGAATTCTTCGCCCAGGATTTCAAAAGTTTTCCCAAAGGCATTGGTAAATCCG
>CAZUZE010000089.1:0-8343 GCA_964624565.1 uncultured Robiginitalea sp. | reverse complement strand
GTTTCTATTTTTTGGGGGATGTCCCTTTTTTGCTGTTCCCATTTGGAAATGGAGACAACTATCTCCTGCAGTTGCTCCGGCTTGAAGTTCATCAGGATCCGACCCCCCATCCTGCGGATGCCTTCCGGGTGCAGTATGCGGGTCTGATAGGACAGGTGCCGAATCTCAATCTGCACGCCCTCGGGGAAGGGCGAAAGGTCAAACTGCCCGTTGGAATCGGTAAGCGCTGTCCGGGACCTGTCCTGGGTAAAGACAGCCACGTCCGGGATGGGCTGCCCGGATTCACGGTCGTAAACCCCAACCTGCTGGGCATGCATTCCGAACCCTGCAAAAAGCAACCCCAGTAAAATGTACGGGAGCCTAAGAAAACACTTCATCCAGGACGACTAAAGACTTCGGCTTTTTGAAGCCGTGCAAATGTATTTCAAAATAGCGAATCATGTTTTCCAGCAACACCTTCCGTTGATTTTGATTCAATTTAACCGTGTGTAGTACATCAAAATTCGTACCCAAAAGGGTTTTGAAGGCGTGAATTTCAGGGCCGCTGAAACAGGGGTTCCAGGAGGCTTCCCGGCAAAAGGCCCCTTCCACCAGGTCAAAATAATCCCCATCCGTACTGTTCTGGTCCGGAAAAAACCCCAGAAAGCGGGTGAGGCCTATAAGGAACCGGATATGGAAATTGGCCATTTCGCCGTGCTGGTCAAGCCACTGCAACGCGGTTTCGACATACTGGTAGAGCCGGGGCTCCGCTTCCTGCTCCCGGATGCTCTGGGCCAGTACCTCAGCCAGGAAAAGCGCCACGGCCCCTTTGCGGATATCCGTGTGTACGGTCGTGTAGCCATAGCTGACCGCAGCCTCCCCGATATAGCCCAGCGAACCCGTCTTACTGGTCCTGGCCACGATTTCCAGTTGGGTGAGGGGTTGAAAAAGAGCGACTTTGAGTTTGCCTTTCCGGCTTTTCAGGATGCCCTTCAGCATAAAGGACTGCAGGCCTCGCTGTTCTGTAAACAACTTTACGATTAAGCTGTTGTCCCCGTATTTCAGGGAGGTGAGGACGATGGCTTTGGTCGTGAGCTGCACGGAGAAAGTACTTTGGGCCAAAGATACACCTATTCAAAAAAGAAATCTCCCGGACCACAGGGGTCCGGGAGATTCAAGCAGCTTCCTTTTACGGATCAAATGACCCCCTGGGCCAGCATGGCATCCGCAACCTTGACAAAGCCCGCAATATTGGCGCCCTTGACATAATTGCAATACCCGTCGGATTCCATTCCGTACTCGATGCAGGAATCGTGGATGTCTTCCATAATTCCGCGCAGTCGCTGGTCCACTTCCTCTCGTGTCCAGCTGATTCTCAGGGAGTTCTGGGACATTTCAAGCCCGGAGGTCGCAACCCCTCCGGCGTTCGACGCCTTTCCGGGGGCAAACAGGATTTTTGCGTCATTAAAGGCGTGGATCGCTTCCGGCGTGGATGGCATATTTGCCCCTTCCGCCACACAAATACAGCCGTTTTTGATCAGGCTCTCGGCATCCTTCCCGTCCAGTTCATTCTGCGTCGCGCAGGGAAGCGCGATATCGCAGGGTACCGTCCAGGGGGTTTCCCCCTCGTGGTAGGTGGCCCCGGAAAACTTCTCTGCGTATTCGGAGATGCGTCCGCGCCGGTTGTTTTTCAGGTCCATCACCCATTGCAGCTTTTCCTCATCAATCCCGTCCTTATCGTAGATATACCCTCCGGAATCCGAAAGTGTCAGGACTTTGCCCCCGAGCTGGATTACCTTTTCGGCCGCGTACTGGGCCACATTCCCGGAACCGGAAATCACCACCTGTTTTCCTTCCACGGTCTGGTCGCGGGTCTTGAGCATGTTCTCCGCAAAATAAACGGTGCCATACCCGGTGGCTTCGGGCCGTATTTTTGAGCCCCCCCAGGAGAGCCCCTTTCCGGTAAGCACCCCGGTGAACTCGTTGCGGATTTTCTTGTACATCCCGAAAAGGAAACCGATCTCCCGGGCACCAACCCCGATGTCCCCGGCAGGGACGTCGGTGTTCGGGCCGATATGACGGCAAAGCTCGGTCATAAAGGCATGGCAGAAGCGCATCACCTCATCGTCTGATTTCCCTTTGGGATCAAAATCCGATCCTCCCTTACCACCTCCCATGGGAAGGGTGGTAAGGCTGTTCTTGAAAACCTGCTCAAAGGCCAGGAATTTGAGGATACTCGCGTTTACGGAAGGGTGAAAGCGCAACCCCCCCTTATAGGGGCCAATAGCCGAATTCATTTGAACCCGGTAACCCCGGTTGACGTGGATCTCCCCTTTGTCGTCTACCCAGGCGACCCTGAAGGAAATAAGCCGCTCGGGCTCCACCATCCTCAGCAAGATGTTCTTGCCGTTGTATATTTTGTTCTGGGAGATATAGGGAATGGTTGTTTCCGCTACCTCCTGTACGGCCTGAAGGAACTCGGGTTCGTGCCCGTTACGGCTTCGGACTTCCTCCATAAATGCCTCAATCTTTGCGTGTATTTCAGACATAGAGCTTAGGTTGACAATTATCAAGTTGGAAAAATAAAGGCAAAATTATGCCTTTCCCGCAATTGAGCGCTTCCTTTAATGAAAAATTGACAATTTTTTTATCGCTGGATTCTGTCCCGCCTATTTTACGGCAGCGAGTGCCTGCTCGAGGTCTTCAATCAGGTCACTGGCATCCTCTATCCCAACGCTCAGGCGCACCAGGGCGTCGGTCACCCCGCTTTTTTCACGTTCCGCCTTCGGGATGCTGGCGTGCGTCATGCTGGCGGGGTGGCCCGCCAGGCTCTCGACCCCCCCGAGGGATTCGGCAAGGGTAAACACCTGCAGGGCCTCCACGATCTTCACCGCATCGCCGTAGGTGGCCCCTTTGGGAACAAAGGAAATCATGCCCCCGAAGCCGTTCATCTGGGACCGTGCCACCTGGTGGTTCGGATGGTCCTCAAAACCGGGCCAGTACACCTTTTCTATGGCGGGGTGATTGCGGAGGTATTCCGCTATGGCGGCGCCATTCTCGCAATGGCGCTGCATGCGGACATGGAGGGTTTTGATCCCCCTCAGGACCAGATAGCTGTCCATGGGCCCGCAAATCCCCCCACTTGCGTTCTGCAGGAAATACAGCCGTTCAGCCAGGCCGGGGTCGCGCACGACCAGGGCGCCGGCCACCACGTCACTGTGCCCGCCGAGGTATTTGGTCGCCGAATGCATGACGATGTCCGCACCGAGGTCAAGGGGTTGCTGCAAATAGGGCGTGGCGAATGTATTGTCGACGGCCAGCAGGATTTTATGGCGTTTTGCCAGTGCCGCCACTGCCCGGATATCGATGATGTTCATCATGGGGTTGGTCGGGGTTTCCACCCAGATCAGCCTGGTTTTTTCCGATACGGCCTTCTCTATCCGGCCGGGGTCCTGCATATCCACAAAGTGGAACCTGATCCCAAAAGGCTCAAAAACCCTTCGGAAAAGCCGGTAGCTCCCTCCGTACAAATCATTGGTCGAGATGACCTCATCCCCGGGCTGCAGCAGTTTTACCACCGCATCCATGGCGGCGAGCCCGCTGGCAAAAGCCAGGCCGTAAGTGCCGTTTTCAATGCTGGCAAGGCATTTTTCAAGGGCGTGCCGGGTTGGGTTCCCGCTCCTGGAATACTCAAACCCCTGGTGCCCGCCCGGTGTGGTCTGGGCGAAGGTGGATGTCTGGTAGATCGGCGGCATCACCGCCCCGTACGCTTTATCCGGATGTTGTCCTCCGTGGATCGTATTGCTGTTGAATCTCAATGGTTTTTTCATCAATGGGCAAATCTTCGGACAAAGGTATTCGGATTCCGTTCCGATTACAACCCCTGTTGTGAAAATGGCTTATTTATCCCCCGGGGATTGTACCTTTACGCTGGTTAAAGAACCTCGCCTATGAAACGTGTTTTTTCACTCTTCAGCCTGTTGGCCCTGATCGCCTGTACGGAAGAGGCGTCTACCTCCCTGACGATTCGGGAATACCAGGGGGCGGGCTGCGAAAAATGCCCTGAGGTGTCCATCGCTATTCCGGAGGCGAATGAGAACACGCCCCTGGGGAAGTCGATCAATACAGCGGTGAGGGAGGAAATCATCGAACTGCTGGATTTTGACCAGGAGAACAAGGCCTCGGATATCCCCGGTGCCATAGAGGCGTTTACCAAGGGGTTCCAAACCATGCAGAGGGAATTTCCCGAAGAGCTGACCGGGTGGGAAGCCCGGGCGGAAGGGGTCAAATCCTATGAAGACCCCGCACTGCTGACCCTGAAGCTGGATACCTATATCTTCACCGGGGGGGCACATGGGTATGGTGCCACCCGGTACCTGAACTTTGACAAAGCAACCGGGGAGGAACTCCCCGGGACAGAACTCCTTAAAAACCCGGAGGCATTTTCCGCATATGCCGAGCAGGTGTTCCGCAAACAATACGGCATCCCTGAAGGTGCTCCCATAAACAGCACGGGGTTCATGTTTGATGAAAATCGCTTTGTGCTTCCCGAGAACATCGGCCTGGATGCCGGGCACCTGGTGCTGCATTACAACCCCTATGAGGCGGCCTCCTATGCGGACGGCAACCTGATACTCGAAATTCCGCTGGAGGAAGTGCGCGACTACTTAAAAAAGGACCTGCCTTAACCCGCTTACCGGGACATTTTCTTAAGGGCAAGTACCGTTCCCAGGTGGATCCCTTCGTGGAACAGGTTGAATTGCAGGGCGTCGTCGATGGAACCCAGGGTAAACCCGGTACTGGTCGTATAGGGGGTGTAGTCCTTGAAAATGGCGTTGTTGTAATCGCGCTCCAGGTCCGATACCGTGTCCAGCAACAGGCGGGCCACCCGTGCGCGCTCCCCCGGCCCCGGCAACTCCCCGGGGAATGTCCCCCTTGAGTAGGCCCCTGCCAGTTCGTCCCCAATGTACATTGGCTGGCCGCTCAACTTGTAACACAACAATTGCTGTACAACCTGGATATGGGCGATGTTCCACCAGATGTTGTTGCGAAATCCTTCCGGGATTGACGCAAGGCCTGACTCTGGGGTTTTCTCGAGGATGTTCACCAGGTTTTCCCGGTGGCGCCTCATCGTCTGAATTATAAAACGGGCATCCATATCGAAAGTGGGTTTGGCGGGATTTCCTTCTAAATTAAACCTTACTTTTGAACCTGAAGCAATTTTATTTGGGATTCACACCTTGCGCATGAAGAAAATCTACCACCTCAGCACCTGTGATACCTGCAAACGCATCCTTTCAGAATTGAGCCCCCCGGGCGACGTCTCACTGCAGGATATCAAGACCGACCCGGTAACTTCGAAGGACCTGCAAGCCCTCAGGGACCTTGCCGGGAGCTATGAAGCCCTTTTCAGCAAGCGCGCCCGGCTGTACAAGGAGCGGAACTTAAAGGACAGGGAGCTCTCCGAGGCCGATTACCGGGAACTCCTCCTGGAGCACTACACCTTCCTGAAAAGGCCCGTGATGGTCTTTGGCGAACGAATCTTTATCGGGAATGCGGCGAAAACCGTCGCAGCCGCCAAAGAAGCCCTTCGATCTTGAGCAAAAGGACCCTGGCCATCCTGGCGGCCATCGGTGCCACGACGATCTACGGCCTGAACCACACCATTGCCAAAGGGGTAATGCCGCACCATGTCGGGGCATTCGGCTTTATTTTCCTGCGGGTAAGCGGGGCCGCCGTGCTGTTCTGGCTCATTTCCCTTGCGGGGCCCCGGGAATCCATTGAAAAACGGGACTGGGGCCGGCTTTTGCTCTGCTCCCTTTTTGGGATGGTGATCAATATGCTGGCATTTTTCAAGGGGCTGGAGTTGTCAACCCCCATCAACAGCGCAGTCCTTGTCACGATAACCCCTATTATCGTCACCGTGCTCTCCGTCTTCCTGATCGCCGAAAAGGTGACCCGCGTCAAAGCGCTGGGCATCGGGCTCGGACTTGCCGGGGCGCTTTCCCTGATATTTCTGACCGAAGGGGAGCAGGTTAACGCCCCAAACATCCCCCTGGGAAACGCCCTGTTTATCCTCAACGCAACCAGCTACGGCCTTTACCTCATCCTGGCGAAAAAACTCATCGAAAAATACCATCCCTTTACCCTTATGAAGTGGCTTTTTACCATTGCCTTTGTGATCAACTTCCCCCTTACGCTTTCAGAATTCCTGGAAATCGAATGGTCGGAAATACCGGCCGGCGGCCTCGGGGCGATTGCCTTTGTGATTATCGGGACCACCTTTATGACCTACCTGTTTAATGTCTTTGCCCTGACGCAGTTAAAAGCGTCCACGGTAAGTGCTTTTGTCTATGCACAGCCCGTCATAGGGATCCTGTTTGCCATACTCACCGGGAAGGACTCCCTTACCCTGCTCACTTTTGCGGCCACCCTCCTGGTGCTCTTCGGGGTGTACCTCGTGAGCAAGCGCCCTACGCAAGGTCTTTCCGGGGAATCCTGACCGGCCGGGTATCTTCTTTGGTGAGCACCCTGAAACCCTCCGCCCTTTCCGCCTCCTGGAATTTGGCATTCATTTCTGCCGTGGGACAGGTCAGCCTGCGGGTGGTGAGGTCCATCCAGGCGCCCATAAGCCGGGCATGGGCGACCTGTTTGCCCGTATGGTCGTAGATATTGTGGTGGAATTCGAAAAACATGCCATCGGCGCTCAGGCCTGCTATCTCCAGGGATACCTGTACCGGGGGGCCGGGCAACACTTCCCTGAGGTAATAGACGTGTTCGTAAAAGACAACCGGGCCGATCCCATTCGAATTCAGGTATTCGAGGGTAAACCCCATGTCGTGGAAAAAGGCCATCCGGGTGTGACTCATAAAACTGATAAAGGCGGTATTGCCCAGGTGCCGGTTCGCGTCCAGGTCATTCCATCGGATTTCTACAGGCTTTAAATACATAGGTCCATTTTGACAGGGGAAGCAACAAAAAATACGCCTAATTTAAAAATGCGATTTCCGTTGCCCTGTAATTTATCCTTATTTTTAGCCCATAACCCATTCAAATGAGCGAAAAACCCGCCTTTATTAAATCCCTGGACCTGCCCGTAATTGCAGCCCCCCTGTTCCTGATCTCCAATCCGGAACTCGTGATTGCCTGTTGCAAAAATGGCATCGTGGGAACCTTTCCTGCCCTCAACCAGCGCAGCAGCGAAGGTTTTGAAGCCTGGTTGATCCAGATCAAAGAGGCCCTTGCGGCCTATGAAAAGGAAACGGGCAAAACCCCGGCCCCATTCGGGGTCAACCTCATCGTCCATCCGTCCAACCCCCGACTGGAGGCGGACCTCCGGCTCTGTGTCAAACACCGGGTCCCCCTGGTTATCACTTCCCTGGGGGCCGTTTCCCAGGTAGTGGACGCCGTGCACAGCTACGGCGGGCTGGTCTTTCACGACATCATAAAAAAGCGGCATGCGGAAAAGGCAGCCGAAGCGGGTGTCGACGGGCTGATCCTTGTATCCGCGGGGGCCGGAGGCCACGGGGGTACGATGAACCCGATGTCGCTCGTTGCGGAGGTAGGCAGCTTTTTCCACAAGACCCTGATCCTCTCCGGCTGCATCAGTACGGGAAGGGATATCGCCTCTGCCCTTCAGATGGGGGCCGACCTGGCCTATATGGGGACGCGCTTTATCAACACCGAGGAGAGTGCGGCACCCCCGGAGTACCGGGAAATGATCATTGAAGCCGGTGCGAGCGATATCGTCTATACAGCCGCGATTTCCGGGGTTCATGCCAATTTCCTGGGGCCGAGCCTCCGGGCGGCCGGCCTGACCGAAGAAGACCTGAAAAAGGACACCAAAATCGACTTTGGGAAGGAACTGGACACCGAGGCCAAGGCCTGGAAAACGATCTGGTCTGCAGGCCAGGGCGTGGCTACCGTCTCGGACGTGCTGCCCGTCAGCCAGCTGGTCCGGCGCCTGCGCAGGGAATTTGTCGGGGCCCTTGAACAGCAGGCGGCTTACCTGGAACACTACCGATAACCCTTCAGGCCTATGTATGTAAGAAGGAATATGCGCTTGATCCCCATCCTTCTGGGGACCTGGAAGAACCTCTTATTCTTTTTTATCTGGACCTCCGTGGTTTTTTACCTCTACCACTACCTGGGCTGGACTTTTATTTCCCTGGCGTTTGAACCCCTGAGCGTCATCGGGATCGCGGTTTCCTTCTACCTGGGCTTTAAAAACAGCCAGAGCTACGAACGGTTTTGGGAGGGCCGGAAAATCTGGGGATCCATAGTGAATTCTTCGAGGGCCTGGGGCGCAGAGGTGCTGGCACTGGTCAGGGGGGGCACGGAAGAACAGAAAACCCTGATCTACCG
>CAZUZE010000088.1:0-8407 GCA_964624565.1 uncultured Robiginitalea sp. | reverse complement strand
CCAGGGCCGCGAACTCCTCTCCACCCCCCTCGACCCGGTCCTCCGGGACCAGGTCCTGGCACGCCTTGAGAAGGTCCCCGGGACCCATGCCGTGCTCTGCGGCAAGGATACGGCCTACCTCAAACCCCCTACCCCGGAATTCGAAGGGAAACTGAAGGAGTACTACGGGGCCTTTGAATACCTCGACCACCTGCAGGGGTTTCCCGGGGAGATCATGAAGATCGCCGTATATCATTTCGAGAGTGCGGAACGCCATATCTATCCCCAGGTGCAGCCCTTTGAAGAACAGCTCAAAGTGAAGGTTTCCGGGGCGCACTGGGTGGATATCTCAGACCCCCTGGCCCATAAAGGACATGCCCTGGAACTGCTGCAGCGGCAGCTGGGCATCCCCCCTGCAGCCACCATGGCCTTCGGGGATTACAACAACGACCTGGAAATGCTCGCCAGGGCCGAATTCAGCTTTGCCATGGCCAATGCCCATCCGAATATCCTGAAATCGGCACGCTACCGCACTGGCAGCAATGATGAAGGGGGTGTGGAATCCGTACTCAGTGCCCTTTTGGAGCAACTCGGCTGAGCCTGCTGCACTTTCGCGCTTTCGTGTTCCCTGCAGTTCCGTTTCTTACGTTTTCTGCTTCTTTTTCCGGGCCGCCGGGAAGAGGATGTTGTTGAGGATCAGGCGGTAACCCGGGGAATTCGGGTGCAGTTCCAGCTCGGTTTTCGGATCCCCAACCCGGTGCTGGTAGTCTTCCGGGTCGTGCCCCCCGTAGAAGGTGAAAAAGCCCCTGCCCTTGATGCCGTGGATGTAGCGGGCCTCCCCGTTGAGCCGGTTTTCCCCCAGGACCAGGACGGTGGGTTTTACCTGCTCCGGGGCAAAGGCCGTGGTCTGGCCCATAAACCCTTTGACCAGGGCCGTGTGGTTCTGGCAGAGCATGGTCGGGACCGGGTCCCATTTGGCCGAGAAATCCATCAGGGTGAAATAGTCGGATTCCTTCGGGATGTCCTCCCGTTTGTTCGTCATATCGATGGAGGAGAATTCATAGCGGCTCGGGTTGCGTTCCAGGATAAAATCCGTAAAGGCAAAGGTTTTGCTGTAATCCAGGCGCTGCTGGTAGTTGGGATCGGACGGGTCGCCGTCGAACATGGGTTCGCAGATATCCACCCCTTCGGCGGCAAGGGCAATGTCAAAACTGTCCGTGGCCGAACACATGGCGAACATAAAGCCGCCGCCAATCACGTAATTCCGTATTTTCTGGGCCACAGCCGATTTCTCCTCGGAGACTTTGTCGTACCCCAGGCGCGAGGCGAGGGCCTCCGCTTCCCGCTTTCCCTCGATATACCAGGGCGCCGCCCGATAGGCCCCGTAAAACTTCCCGTACTGCCCGGTGAAATCCTCGTGGTGCAGGTGGAGCCAGTCGTAAATCGCCAGTTTATCGTCGAGCACTTCCTCGTCGTACAGGGTGACGTAGGGGATCTCGGCAAAGGTGAGCACCATGGTTACCGCATCGTCCCACGGCTGGTTCCCGCTCGGGGAGTACACCGCTATTTTCGGGGCCTTCTCCAGGATCACCGCTTCCATGTTCTGGGACGGGCTCGCGATGGTCTGCAGGATGTCCTCCGCTTCCGGGTCCGAGAGGACCTCAAAGGATACCCCCCGGATGCGGCACTCGTTGCGGATGGCCTCCCCGTCGGGGATCAGAAAGGAACCGCCCCTGTAATTGAGCAGCCACTGCACTTTTTGCTGTTTGGTCAGGACCCAGTAGGTAATCCCATAGGCCTTCAGGTGGTTCTCCTGTCCCTCCGCATCCATAGGGATCAGGATGACCGAGGCCCTCAGGCCGGCGAGGCCGGAAAGGAATACAAAAAAAACAAGGAGGTGAAAAGGGTACTTGAAAAGGGGAACTCCAAAGGGCTTAAAAGGGTACATCATCATCCGGATCTGCCCCGGGCAGATCATTCATCGCACTGCCAAAGGCCTGTTCTGCGTCGGGAAGGTTCCGGGTGATAAACGGGTTCTCCCCTTCGGCATTCATTTTTGACTGAAACTCAAATGGAGAATCAAAGTCATCCAAATTATCAAATTTACCCAGATTGGCAATAAACTTTAACCGAATATTATCTAATCCCCCGTTCCGGTGCTTGGCCACGATGAACTCGGCCTGGCCCTGTGTGGGGGTGCGCTCCTCGTCGTCCCATTCGTCAATTTTGTAGTATTCCGGCCGGTAGATAAAGGAAACGATATCCGCGTCCTGTTCTATGGCCCCTGATTCCCTTAGGTCGGAGAGGATGGGGCGCTTGCTGCCCCCACGGGTTTCCACGGCCCTTGACAGCTGGGACAGGGCGATTACCGGCACGTCCAGTTCCTTGGCGAGCGCTTTCAGGTTTCGGGAGATCATCGAGATTTCCTGTTCCCGGTTCCCGCCCTTCTGGCTGGCCCCGGAGGTCATCAACTGCAGGTAATCCAGGACGATCAGCTTGATATTGTGCTGGGAGGCCAGGCGCCGGGCTTTGGCCCGCAGGTCAAAAATGGATAGGGAGGGCGTATCGTCTATGAACAGGGGCGCGCTCTCAAGGGTCTTCACCTTTACATTGAGCTGTTCCCACTCGTGCTTTTCGAGCCGTCCCGTCCTGAGTTTTTCCGAGGAAAGGCCCGTCTCCGAAGAAATCAGCCGGGTGATCAGCTGTACGGAGGACATCTCAAGGGAGAAAAACGCGACGGGGATGTTGGCGTTGACCGCGATATTCCGGGCCATGGACAGGGTAAGGGCCGTTTTACCCATCCCGGGCCGGGCCGCGATGATGATCAGGTCACTGGGCTGCCAGCCGGAGGTGAGCCGGTCGAGCTTGTCAAAGCCCGAAGGGATGCCGCTGAGCCCCTCTTTGTTGGAAATTTCCTCGATCTTTTTCTTGGCCTGGATCACCAGGTTCTGTGCCGTCTCCGCGGAACGCTTCAGGTTGCCCTGGGTGACTTCGTAGAGTTTGGATTCCGCATTGTCTAGCAGGTCAAAAACGTCCGTGGCTTCGTCATAGGCCTCCTCGATGATCTCGTTTGAGATTTTGATCAGGCTGCGCTGGATATACTTCTGGAGGATGATGCGGGCGTGGAACTCGATATGGGCGGAGGAAGCAACTTTTTGAGTCAGTTTTATCAGGTAAAAATCCCCCCCGGCAACCTCAAGCTTGCCATCGGTCTTCAACTGGGCCGAAACGGTTAATAAATCCACCGGCTGGGAGGATTCGAACAATTTGAAGATCGCTTCGTAGATGCAGCGATGGCCCTCTTTGTAGAAAACGTCCGGGTGGAGGATGTCGATAACCTCATCGACCCCTTTTTTGTCGATCATCATTGCGCCGAGCACAACTTCCTCTAAATCAACAGCTTGTGGTGGTATTTTTCCTTTCTCCAGGGGGATAATCCCCGAAGCGGAAATCCTTCTGCCCACAATTGCCTGCGATTTTTCCATAGCTCCAAAAGTAGAGCATTAACATTAAGTTAACCCTGAATGAGCGGGTGGGATATTCACCGTTCATCCACAATCGACCTGTTAATAAGTTACAACTTTATGTTCATAACCAAAAAATCCGGGGGCTTTTTCCCCGGATTTTTTCTAAATCATTCGTTACAAAAGGTTTACCCCTTGTATACCCCCATACCGGTGTATTTTTCCATCCGTTTTGCAATCAGCTCCTTTGGTGATAACTTTTCGAGCTCCTGGTAGTGCTTTTCAATTTTGTCCCGGACGATCTCAAAAGCCTTCTCCCGGTTGGCATGGGCACCCCCGGCCGGCTCCCTGACGATCTCGTCGATCAGCTTTAATTTTTTCATGTCCGCGGCCGTCAGTTTGAGCGCCTCGGCCGCCTGTTCCTTATACTCCCAACTCCTCCAGAGGATGGAGGAACAGGATTCCGGGGAGATTACTGAATACCAGGTGTTCTCGAGCATCAGGACGGCATCCCCAACGCCGATACCCAGGGCCCCTCCCGAGGCTCCCTCCCCGATGATGACCACGATAATCGGCACTTTCAGGCGGGTCATTTCCAGGATGTTGCGGGCGATGGCTTCCCCCTGCCCGCGCTCCTCGGCCTCAATGCCCGGATAGGCGCCGGGGGTGTCGATAAAGGAGACCACGGGGATCCCGAATTTCTCCGCCGAGCGCATCAGCCTGAGCGCCTTCCGGTACCCTTCCGGGTTGGCCATCCCGAAATTCCGGTACTGGCGGGTTTTTGTGTTGTACCCCTTTTGCTGGCCGATAAACATATAGGACTGGTCGCCGATCTTCCCGAGCCCTCCGATCATCGCTTTGTCATCCCTGACGGTCCGGTCCCCGTGGAGTTCCAGGAAGGTATCCCCGCAGATGGCCCGGATATAGTCCAGGGTATAGGGGCGGTTGGGGTGGCGGGAGAGCTGGACCCGCTGCCAGGCCGTGAGGTTTTTGTAAATCTTCTTGCGGGTCTCCTCCAGCTTTTTCTCGATCTGCTTGCAGGTTTCCGTTACATCCACATCGCTCTCCTCCCCTATAAGCTCGCATTTCTCGAGCTGTTCCTCAAGCTCTTTGATCGGCAATTCAAAATCCAGGTACTCCATGGAACGTCTTATATTTTTTGGGTGAATGGTCTGGGCAAAGATAAACTATCTTGGAAAACCCCCTACCCCGGCAGGGCTGCAAAAAATTCAATTTATCAACGCTTCGCCTTCTGGAGCAGATAAATACCCAGGATCCCGAACAGCAGGTTGGGCAGCAAAACGGCCAGCAGGGGCGGAAACCCGGATTGCTCGGCCAGGGTGCTGAACACCTTGTCCATAAAGATGTAGATAAAGGCGACGCCGATCCCGAAGGCCAGGTTGGCCCCCATGCCCCCCCTTCGCTTGGCAGAAGAGACGGCAACCCCGATAATGGTGAGCACAAAGGCGGTCACCGGTAGGGCCCAGCGCTTGTAGAGCACCATGATATAGGTATTGACATTGGACGCCCCCTTGCGCTTCTGGTCCCGTATGAACTCGTTGAGCTCAAAGAGGTTTTTGGTCTCCCCAATATAGGAAACAGGGGTGAGGTCACTGATCTGAAAGGCAAAAAGGGTGTCGAGCCTGCGCTTGGTCACCACCTCCTCGGTGTCCCCCCTGAGGTCCCTGCGCGTATAGGAGGTCAGGCGGTAGATGCTGTCTGAGGGCACCCACCGGATGTTCTGGGAGCTGATCTTGTATTCCAGGGTCCCTTCTTCGGAGAAGTGTTCATAGGTGAAGTTGTACCCGATCTGCCGCTCGGGATCGAAGGAACTCACATAAATGTAATCGCGGTCCCCGAGCTGGTTGAAGATGTTGCTGGTTACCCGGTCCTGGTTTTTCTTCTTCAGGTATTTGAACTTGAATTCATTGTACCCCTTGCTGGCAGCGGGTACGATAAACATCCCCATGACGAACATCAGCAATGCGATGACGGTGGCCCCGACCCAGTAGGGCCTCAAAAACCGGGCGAACGAAACCCCGGAGGAGAGGATGGCCACGATTTCCGTGTTGTTCGCCATCTTGGAGGTAAAGAAAATAATGGAGAGGAAAAGGAATATCGGGAAGAGCAGGTGCCCTATATAGATCGTAAAGTTCAGGTAGTAGACGATGATCTCCATCAGGGGGGCCTCATTGTCGATCATCTTCCCGATCTGTTCGGCCAGGTTGAGCATGATGCCTATGGGCACGAAAAGCAGCAGCATCAGCCCGAAGGTGAGCAGGTATTTCTTCAGGATATACCAGTCGATAATGCCCATGGCACTAGAGTCTTTTGTTCATTTGCCGGACCATTTTGTCCTTCCAGGGGCCGAAGGTCCCGTCGAGGATCCGGCGACGCGCCTCCCGCACCAGCCAGAGGTAGAATCCCAGGTTGTGCAGGGTGGCGATCTGTTTGCCAAGATACTCATTTGCCGCGAAGAGGTGCCTGAGGTAGGCCCGGGAATACTCCCGGTCTGCAAAGGTGAGGCCCATGGGGTCCAGGGGGGAAAAATCCATGGCCCATTTGCGGTTCTTGATATTGATCGTTCCCTCGGAGGTAAACAACATCCCGTTGCGCGCGTTGCGGGTGGGCATCACACAGTCGAACATATCCACGCCCAGGGCGATGTTCTCCAGGATATTGACAGGGGTCCCCACCCCCATCAGGTAACGGGGCTTGTCTTCCGGGAGGATGCGGCATACCACATCGGCCATCGCATAGAGCTCCTCGGCCGGCTCTCCGACGGAAAGCCCCCCGATGGCGTTCCCGGGGGCGTCTGTGCGGGCGATATACTCGGCGGACTGCTTTCTGAGATCCGGGTAGACCGAACCCTGTACAATCGGGAAAAAGGACTGCTCGTACCCGTACTTCGGGGGTGCCTTCTTCAGGTGTTCAAAACAGCGGTCGAGCCATCGGTGGGTCATGTGCATGGAACGCTCCGCATAGGTGTAGTCGCAGGGGTACGGGGTACACTCATCAAAAGCCATGATGATGTCTGCCCCGATGCTTCGCTGCAGTTCCATGACCCGCTCAGGGGTAAATACATGCAGGGAACCGTCAATATGGGACTTGAATTTAACCCCCTCTTCCCGGATCTTCCGGTTGGCAGACAGGGAATAGACCTGGTACCCCCCGCTGTCGGTAAGGATGGCCCGCTCCCAGCCCATAAAGGCGTGCAGCCCGCCGGCAGCTTCCAGGACTTCCATGCCCGGCCTCAAAAACAGGTGGTAGGTATTGCCCAGGATGATGTCCGGGTCGATTTCCTCCCTCAATTCCTTCTGGTGGATCCCCTTGACGGAGGCAGCGGTGCCCACCGGCATAAAAATAGGGGTTTGCACCGGGCCGTGGGCCGTCTGGAAAAGGCCTGCCCGCGCTCGGGTGGCCGGATCTGTATGTTCAAGGGTAAAACGCATATCGGGCGGGGCCAAAGATACACAACTCCCCTGCATTCCCTTCTAAAGATCCCCTTAAAGTTGCCCCGCCGTGCCCGTTGATAAATTGTAACAACAACCTTTGTCCGGGGAGAAGAATGCCCGTACTTTTGGGGAACAAAATTTTTTATCAATGTCGGAAATACAGGATTTGGAAGCCCTTGTGACCCAGGTGCGAAGGGATATCGTGCGGATGGTGCACAAGGTAAATTCCGGGCACCCGGGGGGCTCTTTGGGCTGCACGGAATTCTTTGTCGCCCTTTTCAACCAGGTCATGGACATCAGGGACACGTTCGATATGGACGGCATCGGGGAAGACCTGTTCTTTCTCTCCAACGGGCATATCTCCCCGGTCTACTACAGCGTGCTGGCGCGCAGGGGGTTCTTCCCGGTGGAAGAACTGGGAACGTTCCGCCTGATCAATTCCCGCCTCCAGGGCCATCCCGCAACCCATGAGGGGCTCCCCGGGATCCGCATCGCCTCCGGCTCCCTGGGGCAGGGCATGTCGGTAGCCATCGGGGCCGCCCTTGCCAAAAAGCTGAACAAAGACCCCCACCTGGTATTCAGCCTCCACGGGGACGGGGAATTACAGGAAGGGCAGGTCTGGGAAGCCGCCATGTTTGCTGCCGGCCGGGGGGTAGACAACCTGATTGCCACCATTGACCGGAACGGGCAGCAAATCGACGGGCCCACGGAAGAAGTGATGCCCCTGGGGGATGTCAAAACAAAATTCGAGGCCTTCGGGTGGGACGTGCTCACCCTGAAGGAAGGAAATGACCTCAGGGCGATCATCGATACGATGGAGAAGGCCAAAACCAGGACCGGGAAAGGGAAACCAGTGGCGGTGGTCATGGAAACCGTGATGGGCCACGGGGTTGACTTTATGATGCACACCCACGCCTGGCATGGCAAGGCGCCCAACGACCAGCAACTAGAGACGGCCCTGGCCCAAAATCCCGAAACCCTCGGGGATTACTAACCAATACTGAGCAAACCGATGAAAAGATATACGGATCAGGGAAAGAACGATACCCGGAGCGGGTTTGGGGCCGGACTGGCCGAACTCGGGCGCACCAACCCAAAGGTGGTCGCCCTTTGTGCGGACCTGGTGGGTTCCCTTAAAATGGACGACTTTATAGCCGAGAACCCTGAACGGTTTTTCCAGGTCGGGATCGCTGAGGCCAACATGATGGGGATCGCCGCGGGGCTTACCATCGGGGGATACATCCCCTTTACGGGCACCTTTGCCAATTTTTCCACCGGGCGGGTGTACGACCAGATCCGGCAGTCCATCGCCTATTCCGAAAAGAATGTCAAAATCTGTGCCTCCCACGCCGGGGTGACCCTGGGCGAAGACGGGGCCACGCACCAGATCCTGGAGGACATCGGCCTGATGAAAATGCTGCCCGGCATGACGGTCATCAACCCGTGCGACTACAACCAGACACGGGCGGCCACCCTGGCCATCGCCGACCACCACGGCCCGGTTTACCT
>CAZUZE010000087.1:0-8426 GCA_964624565.1 uncultured Robiginitalea sp. | reverse complement strand
ACCCAAAAATCGAACGCCCTGTGCGCCTCCGTACAACAGGCGCAAGGGCCGGTATCCTGCCCGTAGACGGCTATGGATGTAAAAAAGATCAGTAGTAAGGTTGTGCGCTTCATCCTGTTTTCTATGCTTAAAGGTACCATAAAAGGTCCATAATCCTTCCCCATGGAGTCCTGCGGATTTTGTACTCCGGGCCTCACATTTTCACTTCCTGTTTAACGAAAAGGTTAATTTTTAGACAAAAAACCTGATTAATAGGCAAATACCCCAGGGAGCGATAATCTAAAGCCTCGATTTCAACGTAAATTTGTTATAAACCCAATTCGCCATGGAAAAACAGTATTGTAAAGTCGGTACCGTCACGCCCCTCGGATCCGGATCGCAGGAGTTGCGATTGCTGAAGGACCAGCTCCGGCACTTTAACCAGAAAGCAGTGGAGGCCGCCCAGAAAGACTCCCGCCTGAAAGACTTCTTTGAGAGCAAGGCCGAGAAAATCCAGAAGATGCTGCGGCAATCGCTCTAGGTTCCCGTGCTTTGAAGGATCTGGCCCATCTGTGCCTGCACCTGTTGTGCCGCGCTGCGCGCAGCATCTGCGAAATCAGTTCCCCCCGAGGCGTAGATGATGCCCCTCGAGGAGTTTACCAGCAGGCCCACCTCTGAGTTCAGGCCGTACCTGCATACTTCCTCCAGGCTCCCCCCCTGTGCCCCAACTCCCGGAATCAAAAGAAACTGGTCCGGAACAATCTCCCGTACTTCCTTCAAAAATGAGGCCTTGGTGGCCCCTACCACGTACATCAGGCGCCCGGCGCTTGCGTAAGTCCTGCTTTTTCGGAGCACCTGAAGGTACAATGCCTCCTCAGGGGCCGAAAGGGTCTGGAAATCATAGGCCCCCTCATTGGAGGTCAGCGCGAGCAAAATAACGTGCTTCCCTTCAAAGGACAGGAAGGGTTCCACCGAATCCCGCCCCATATAGGGCGCCACCGTGACCGAATCAAAAGACATCGCTTTAACAAAGGCCCGGGCATACCTCCCGGAGGTATTCCCGATATCCCCCCTTTTGGCATCGGCAATTGTAAAGTGGTCGGGGTAAGAGGAATTCAAATAGGCAATGGTCCGCTCCAGGGACCTCCAGCCCTCACTCCCGTAGGCCTCGTAAAAAGCCGTGTTGGGCTTGTAGGCGACGCAGAGGTCATGGGTCGCATCGATGATGGCTTTGTTAAAAGCGAAAATGGGGTCCTGGGTGTTTTTGAGGAATTCAGGGATTTTTTCGAGGTCCGTATCGAGGCCGACACAAAGGAAACTCTGTTTTTTGCGGATCTGTGCAGTGAGTTGGGAAGTCGTCATGGCCGGTCAGAAGGTCTCGGAGGCCTCTTTTAATTTTTCGGTGTTGTGGACCAGCATCAGCTCGTCGATGAGTTTCTGGATGTCCCCGTTGACGATATTCTGAAGGTCGTACAGGGTAAGCCCGATCCTGTGGTCCGTGACCCGTCCCTGGGGGTAGTTATAGGTGCGGATTTTCGCCGAGCGGTCCCCTGAGCTGACCTGGGAATTCCGCTTGGCCGCATCTTCCTCCTGCTTTTTGGCCAGCTCCATGTCGTACAGGCGGGAACGAAGCACCTTAAAGGCCTTGTCCTTGTTCTTGTGCTGGGATTTTTCATCCTGGCACTGGGCGACGATCCCCGTGGGCAGGTGGGTCAGCCGGACAGCGGAATAGGTCGTGTTCACCGACTGCCCTCCGGGCCCCGAGGAGCAGAAATAGTCGATCCGTACATCCTTTGGGTCGATGTGGACCTCGAAATCCTCAGCTTCGGGGAGCACCATGACCGTGGCCGCACTGGTATGCACCCTTCCCTGTGTTTCCGTCTGGGGGACCCGCTGGACGCGGTGCACGCCGGCTTCAAATTTCAGGGTGCCGTAGACATCCTCCCCGGCCACTTCAAACTGGATTTCCTTGTACCCCCCGCTGGTCCCTTCGCTGAAGTCCAGCACATGCGTCTTCCACCCTTTGGACTCACAGTATTTGGTATACATCCGGTAGAGGTCCCCGGCAAAAATACTCGCCTCGTCCCCCCCGGTTCCCGCGCGTATTTCCATGACCACATCCTTGGCATCCTCAGGGTCTTTTGGAATAAGCAGCAGCTTGACCTCTTCCTCGAGGACGGAAAGCCCTTCCCGGGCCTCGTCGAGCTGCATCCGGGCCATCTCGGACATCTCCGGATCGCTGCCGTCCGAGAGGATCTCTTCGGCCTCCTCGATCCGGCTGAGCAATTCGAGGTACTGCTCCCGCTTTTCCACGATTTCCTTCAGGTCCTTGTACTCCTTGTTGTACTGGATGTACTTTTTCTGGTCGGCAATGACTGCAGGTTGGATGATCAGGTCCGACACCTCATCAAAGCGTTGTTTTACAATTTCGAGTTTTTCCAGCATAACCTCCTGAATTCCCCGCGAAGGTACGATTTTTTAGCACCAAATCCATCGGTTCAGTGGGAAGGCAGTCGGGGTAAAACCCTGTTTCCGGCCCCGCGAATCCCCGTTGCAATTCGAATTCTCCGGGGCAACCCATTCCGCAGCAAAAGGACAGGCTTCCAAGGAGAGGGCAGTAAGGGGGCCTCCGGAATCAAAGAAAGGCCAGGGGTTATTCAAAAACCCGGAGCAGGTCGCCCTGGAGGTCTGTTTGGAAAATTTTAAGGGGGTTGCGGGTAATGTCGTTCAGGGGGGTCCCGGCCTGGTCGAAGCGAGAGCCGTGGACATCGCATACAAAAATTCCACCCAGGGTCCCGACAAAGGAGACGCCTGGATTTTGCTCATGGCTGCAAATCCGGCTGGCGGCTACAAATTCCCCCTGCAGGTTCCGGGCGACAACCACATCGTTGCGGATGATGAAATCCCCGTTATTGGCCAGGGCTGCCCCGTCCGGACCACTGAGGTCCACGGTGAAATCCACACCCGTGGGGATTGGCTCGCCCCCTTCCGAATCCCCGTCCCCGGAACATCCGTTCAGGCAGGGAAAGACCAGGGCGAAGGCCGCCCCGGCACCGATTGAACGCAAAAACGCCTTTCGCTCCATAACCGTTTTTTTATGCTGTAATAAGGTAAACGGGAATCGGGCGGGAATCGTATCCCTCAATAAATAAAGGTGCCGTACGGACTTGACACGGTAAGCTTCTTCTCCGGGCTTGCCTCGACCCGGCCGACGACCCGGGCCTCGATGCCAAAGGACTCGGAAATCCCGATGATGGAATCCGCAATCGCCTCAGGGACATAGAGTTCCATACGGTGGCCGCAATTGAAAACCTGGAACATTTCCCGCCACGGGGTGCCGGATTCCCGCTGTATGAGTTCAAACAAGGGCGGTATGGGAAGGAGCTGGTCCTTTATGATATGCAGGTTTTCGACGAAATGCAGGATTTTGGTCTGTGCCCCCCCGCTGCAGTGGATCATGCCGTGGAGTTCCTCCGGGGTATGGGTTTCCAGGATTTTACGGACCACCGGGGCGTACGTCCTTGTTGGGGAAAGTACGAGCCGGCCCGCATCCAGGGGCGTGCCGGGAACTTCGTCCCTGAGTCCCGTCGTACCGGAGTACACCAGGTCGCGGGGGATTTCCGGATCAAAGCTCTCCGGGTATTTGGAGGCGAGGGCGCCATGGAAGACATCGTGGCGGGCGGAGGTAAGCCCGTTGCTGCCCATCCCCCCGTTATAGGTTGCCTCATAGGTCGCCTGCCCGTAGGAAGCCAGGCCCACGATGACATCCCCGCTGCGGATCCGGGCATTGTCGATAACCCGGTCCCTGCGGATGCGTGCCGTGACGGTGGAATCCACGATGATGGTCCGGACCAGGTCCCCGACGTCAGCGGTTTCCCCCCCGGTGCTGTGGATACGGACCCCCCATTCCGACAGGTCGGAGATCAATTCTTCGGTGCCCTGTATGATGGCCCCTATGACCTCCCCTGGGATCTTATTGGCATTGCGGCCAATGGTGGAACTCAGCAGGATGTTGTCGGTGATCCCCACGCAGAGCAGGTCGTCCAGGTTCATCACCAGCGCGTCCTGGGCAATGCCCTTCCAGACGGAGAGGTCCCCGGTTTCCTTCCAGTACATATAGGCCAGGGAGGACTTGGTCCCTGCCCCGTCGGCGTGCATCACCAGGCAATAGTCGGGGTCCCCGGTCAGGTAGTCCGGGACGACCTTGCAAAAGGCCCGGGGAAACAACCCTTTGTCGATATTTTCAATGGCCTTGTGAACCTCTTCTTTGGTGGCGGAAACGCCGCGCTGTTGGTACCGGCCGGGTGTGTTGGAGTCCATGATGGTTTGTTCGATGGCACAAAAGTAAAAGAATCCCCGGGATTACTTCACAAACAACAGTTCCCGGTACTTGGCCAGCGGCCACTTGTCATCTGCCACCAGCCGCTCCAACCGGTCGCTGTGGTACCGGATCCGGGCGAAATACGGGAGGACGGTATCGCAATAGGCCTTTGCCTTCCCGCCGGCATCCTTTATGGCATTTGCCTTTTTACGGGCCTCGGTCATGGCATCAGTTTGTGCCTGCAATTCCTGCAGGTGGGCCGAAAGGCTTTCAATAATCCCCATCTGGGCGGCCCCCATCTTTTTATGGGCGGCCCCGTAGACCTCCTTCAGCCCCGAGACGTTCTGCAGCAACAGGTTCTGGTAGCTCACGGCCGCCGGGATCACGTAGTTGCGCACCAGCTCCCCGAGCACCCTGCCTTCGATCTGCACATTGAGGATATAGGTCTCCAGCTCCACTTCCTTCCGGGCGCGGACCTCTGTTTCGGACATGACCCCCATGGAACTGAAGAGCTCCAGGGTAGCCGGGGCACTTAGTATTTCAAGGGCCTCCGGGGTCGTCGTGTTGTTGCTGAGCCCCCTTTTGGCCGCCTCCTTCTTCCACTGCTCACTGTAGCCGTCCCCGTCAAAACGGATGCGTTTACTGGCCTTGATGTATTCGCGGAGCACATTGAAAATCGCCTCGTCCTTGCGGAGTTTCTTGGAATCGATCAGTGTATCCACCTCCGTTTTGAACTCCCGTAACTGCCGGGCGACAATCGTGTTGAGGACGGTCATGGGCCGGGCGCAGTTTGTCCTGGAACCCACCCCCCGCATCTCGAATTTATTCCCGGTAAAGGCAAAGGGGGATGTGCGGTTCCGGTCCGTATTGTCCATGAGGATTTCCGGGATTTTGCCTACCACATTGAGTTTGAGCTCCGTCTTCTCCTCCGGGGACAACCGCCCCTTGGAAACGCCCTCCAGTTCATCGAGCACGCTGGTGAGCTGCTTCCCGATAAAAATTGAAATAATCGCCGGGGGTGCTTCGTTGGCCCCCAGGCGGTGGTCGTTGCTGGCCGAGGCGATGGAGGACCTGAGGAGTTCCTCATACCGGTCCACAGCCTTGATCGTATTGATAAAAAAGGTGAGGAACTGAAGGTTCTTCATGGGCGTGGATCCCGGGCTGAGCAGGTTGGTTCCCGTATCCGTGCTCAGGGACCAGTTGTTGTGTTTGCCCGACCCGTTGATACCCGAGAAGGGCTTCTCGTGAAAGAGGACCATCAGCCCGTGCCGCCCCCCCACCTTGTCCATGATGTCCATCAGGAGCAGGTTGTGGTCCACGGCCAGGTTGGCCTCCTCGAAAACCGGGGCGAGCTCAAACTGGTTGGGGGCCACCTCGTTGTGGCGGGTCTTGACCGGGATCCCCAGGAGCATGCACTCCTGCTCGAGGTCCCGCATAAACTGAAAGGCCCGGGGCGGGATGACCCCGAAATAATGGTCGTCGAGTTGCTGGCCTTTGGCGGCAGCCTCGCCCAGGAGGGTGCGCCCGGCCAGGATCAGGTCCGGCCGCGTCATCGCCAGGGCCTTATCCACCAGGAAATATTCCTGTTCCCACCCAAGGGTGGCGATCACCTTGTTGACGTTCTTGTCAAAATAACGGGCCACGGCTGTGGCAGCTTCATCCACCGCGTGCAATGCCCTGAGCAGGGGCGCCTTGTTGTCAAGGGCCTCGCCAGTGTAGGAGACAAAAATGGTGGGGATACAGAGGGTCCGTTCGTAGATGAATGCCGGGGAGGTAGGGTCCCAGGCGGTATAGCCCCTGGCCTCAAAGGTGTTGCGGATGCCTCCGCTGGGAAAACTCGACGCATCGGGCTCCTGCTGCACCAGCTGTCCGCCCCCGAATTTCTCAATGGCACGGCCATCGGGTAGGAGGTCGAAAAACGCGTCGTGCTTTTCCGCAGTGGCCCCCGTCAGGGGCTGAAACCAGTGGGTGTAGTGGGTGGCCCCCATGGTCATGGCCCAGGCCTTCATGGCTTCTGCCACCTGGTCGGCAATCTTGCGGTCTATTTTCGTCCCGGAATAGATGGCTTCCTTGACACTCGTGAATGCCTCTCCTGTAAGGTATCTCCGCATCCGGTCCTCGTTGAAGACGGACTGCCCGAAAAGCTCGGAGCGGACGGCAGTCTGTGACTGGCCTTCTTTGGGCCTGAAGGGTTCTGAGGCCAGGGCCTTGATTCTGTGCTGATTCATGGTGTTGCGTATTGGGCTTAGGGCGGCGCTGCGTCCGGGGTAAAATTATCACAAATAAACATATTTCGGAAACACCCCCCTCCTTTTAAAGGGGGTGTTGATAATTTCATCGAATTTTTTAATAAATACCCCCTGTTTTAATACTGTGGAACCTGTAATTATTCTATTTTTGACGGTCACAAAAAAACACATTAAAACACTAAACGCATGAATAAATCGAAGTTGGAATACATCTGGTTGGACGGGTACTTCCCCACTGCAAACCTGAGGAGCAAAACCAAGATTGAAACGAATTTCAGCGGGAAGCTGGAAGACTGCCCGGTCTGGTCTTTTGACGGGAGTTCAACCAAACAAGCCGAGGGGGGGTCTTCCGACCTTCTTTTGAAGCCGGTAGCCATCTACCCCGACCCGGCACGTGAAAACGGGTACCTTGTGATGACCGAAGTTTTGAATGCGGACGGGAGTGTGCACCCGAGCAATTCCAGGGCCACTATCGACGGGGATGTCGACGACGACTTCTGGTTCGGGTTTGAGCAGGAATACTTTATTATGGATACGCATACCCAGTTGCCCCTCGGATTCCCGATTGGCGGGTATCCCGGGCCCCAGGGGCTCTACTACTGTTCAGTAGGCGGGCGCAACACCCATGGGCGCGAGCTCGTGGAACGGCATGCTGATTACTGCCTGCAGGCAGGCCTCAATTTTGAGGGGATCAACCAGGAAGTCGCCTGTGGCCAGTGGGAATTCCAGATTTTTGCAAAAGGCGCCAAAAACGCCGGGGACCAGGTATGGGTAGCGCGCTATATGCTCGACAGGCTGACCGAGGACTACGGGTACTATATCGAATACCACCCCAAACCGGTAAAAGGGGACTGGAACGGCAGCGGCATGCACGCCAACTTCTCCAATACGCTTCTGAGGACCTGTGGTTCCAAGGAGGTTTACGAGAAAGTCTGTGAGGCCTTCCGCCCGGTAACCCGGGAGCACATAGAGGTCTACGGGGAATTCAACGACGAACGGCTTACCGGGCTCCACGAGACCCAGTCGATCCATGAATTCAGCTACGGGATTTCTGACCGGGGAGCCTCCATCCGGATTCCGATCCTGACTGTTGAGAAGGGATGGAAAGGATGGCTGGAGGACAGGCGTCCTGCCTCCAATGCCGATCCGTACAAGGTAGCGTCGCGGATCATCAAAACGGTGCAAAGCGCCAATATCAAGGCCTAAGGATCGCCTTTTCTGAAAGGACTGAAACCGTCGGAAAACACCCAGCTTTCCGGCGGTTTTTTTATGCGAAGGTGCTGTAGAGAAACACCCCGTACACCCCCAGCAGGACCAGGCCGTCCTTCCAGTCGAGTTTCCGTCCCCCGGGAAAGAAAACCAAAGGCAGCACGAGGAAGGAGATGCCCAGCATCCAGATAACATCATGGGTAATGAGGTACGAATCGGCAACCTGGATCGGACGTACCATGGCAGTAATTCCCAGCACGGCGAGCAGGTTGAAGATGTTGGATCCCAGCAGGTTCCCCACCGAGATTGCTTTTTCCCTTCGGACCATCGCGATGACGGAAGCGGCCAGTTCCGGGATACTCGTGCCGATGGAAACCACGGAAATGCCGATCACCCGTTCACTTACCTCGAAAAGGGTGGCCAGGCCAATCGCCCCGGAAATCAGCATTTTCGAGCCGCCCCAGAGCATAAAGCCGCCAGCACCCAGGAAAAAGACGGTCTTATAGAGGGGCATCAGGTCGATGGACTCAGGAAGTACCTCCAAAACGGCGGGCTTCTGGTACCTAAGCAGGTAGACCAGGAAGAGGAACAGGATCACAACCATAAGCAGGCCTTCTATGGGCCCCAGCCTGAGGTCCGAAAATACAAAGGCATAAAACAGCAGGGAC
>CAZUZE010000086.1:0-8447 GCA_964624565.1 uncultured Robiginitalea sp. | reverse complement strand
TGTTAGGCCTGCCGCTAGCGTTCATCCTGAGCCAGGATCAAACTCTTCATCGTAGTTTGTAAATGTCTAGCCTCGCAAGACTATCCCATTTGACTAAACCCCAACTGAAAAGTAATCAACCAGCTCGGTCCAGGTCTTTATCCCTGAACGTTAAATTGACGGATGTTGTTCTTCTTGTACATGCTCCCCCTATCGTCAAAAAAAAGGGGAGCTACGCTGTTTGTCAATATGTCAATGAACTATTCTCTTTCAAAAACCCCCCAAGAAAAACCCTAAAGTTCCCTCGAAAAGCGGGTGCAAATATAAGGGGGTTTTTTAGCTTCCACAAACACCTGACGAAAAAAAATCACTTAAAAAATTCACAATGTTTTACGGGTTTGATTTTTAATCAGTTACAAACCGATTCCAGGAAGAAAAAACAGGACCCCCTTTGGTTCACATCCTCAGATCCGAATCTGGGATGGCCCACATCCGGCAGGAAAACGCAGGGATTTCAGGAAAAAAAGTTCCAGACCAGGCCGAAACGGATGACGAAGTCGCGGTAGGGATAATCCGGGGCGGCATAAAAGCGGCTTTCGGAAAAAGAGGAATTGAAGTGTTCCAGCTTAAAATAGATGCGCGCCTGCCGTACCCTGGCATTGATGAAGAAATCCAGGAGGGGGAAGTTCCCGAGCTTCTCGCGGTCCTGCACGTAAAACTCAGCCAGGATGGGGTTGTACCCGTCCATATAGTATTCCGTAAAGTACTTAAAGGTTACCCCCGTCTGGACAAACATGGCCTTTTTGAAAACATCACTGGAAAAATAAAGGGAGTTCCGGGTGATCAGGGCCGGCACGTTCAGGATGTTATCGGGCTGGTCTACCTCCTGGTAGAGCAGGGTATTGTTCAGGGCCCACTTCCGCCAGCGGAACTCCTTTTCGTATTTGACCCTCAGGTGATTGATCCGGCCCCCTTCCTGAAGGGGGCGGATAAAGGCGCGCTCCTCCCCTTCCTCTATGGCTTCCGGTCCGGCAAGGGACCGGAAATAGGAGTAATTCTCCACGGAACTCAGCTGCCCCTCCAGGTTTCCCCATTTGTCCGAACTTAAACGGGCAAAGACACTCTGTACCTGTTCATTCTCAAAAGCACCGCTATTGTCCCAGTTGTAATTCAGGTAATCGGACTGGTAGAGCAAAAAGTTGAAGTCGGGCTTGCGGGCCGAATGGTGAATACCCCCAGTGAACCGGTGCTTCTCCCCAAGCGGGATATCCAGGGTGGCATCCAGAAAAGAACCCGTAAGGTCCCCGGAAACCCCTACCCCCCCTTCGGCACGGATCAAAAAGGCCCCGAAGTCCTTCCTCCAGGACGCGCCCCCGACAACTTCTTCCCCGTTCAGTCGGTTGGGGATGATCCCATCCGGGGTTTCGAGGATGCTGAGGAAATAATAGCTGTAATTGTACAGGCTCACCCTGGCCTGCAGACTGCCCAGCACCCGGTTCTCCAATCCGAGCCTGAGCTCATTGTAATAGGTTTTCAGAAAAGCCTGGTCATCCACGGGCGTAAAGATCAGATCCCCGAAGTAGGCACTGGTATTGTCCGACTGCCGGTACTGGTAGTACTTGGACTCATAGATAAACTGATGCCCGAGGCTCAGGCTGCCCCTGCGGGAAAGGCTGTCCTTTGCGCCCCCGAAAAGGCGGAACTGGTGGTCGAGGAAGTACCGTTTGCCATTTACCCGGTTGGTCACGTCCCGGAAGCGCACATCGATGCGCGACCGGTCTGTGAAATCCGGGTCACCGGATTCAAACTGGCCTTCCTTATCGAGCAACCCCCCGTTCTCCTGCCCCTGTATATCCTGGCTCACGTAATGGGCCCGCATCGCATAGCGCCCGTTCTGCGTTTGATAGTTCATCGTGGTCCTGAAATTGCCGGAGGTCACTTCGTCTTCCCGGTACTTCCCAAGGGAGCGGAAGCCCTTGTAGGCAATTGAAAAATTGAGCCGGCGGGAGGTGTTGAAGGTCAGGAGGGCATCGAGGAGCTGTCCCCGCTCCAGGGTCGTCTTAAAGAACAACTCCGTCATCGGGGTAGCCACGTTGTAATAGGAAATATCCTCTGTTTCGAAATAATTGAAGTGGCGGGCCCGGGCCCCGAGCTGCGGGTACCATTTCGCTTTATTGAGGTTCACTCCAAGCCGGTTGTAGGGCTGGCCGACATTGGAAAAGGGCATCAGCTCAAAATCATCCCGCCTGAGGTAATTATACCGGTATTCCTTCTGTATCGTCAGGGAAGTGTCCAGGAAGGTGGTATCCCGGGCATGTGAAATGATCTTGTAATCCCGGATGGTCAGGGTATCTGCCGGGTTTTTTGCGGCATTACGGCTTTGGAGTTTACTGCGCACCGTGGAAGAGTCCAGTTCCTTTCTGGAAGGCCTGAGGTCCTCCTGTCCGAAAACAGGGAGGCCGAGAAGCATCAGGAAGAAGGCACAGAGGAGCCGCATAGCGAAATTCGTCAGAGGCAAAGGTACTTTTTTTGTTCAGATTGAAACAGGAATCCAATGGGGTGGAAAGTGATCTACGGGAAGGGCCGATACAATTCATGGGAACTTCATCCCACAGAACCGGTTCACCACCGCAAAAATTGAAATATTCCCCATTTTTCAGCATCTTTACGAAAAAATTGGTATGAGACGTCTGCTCTTGCTCTGCTGCCTGATGGCTGCAGGGGTTTTTTATGCCCAAAACGATCCGAATGCCCCTGGCCTGCAGGACGAAACCGGGGTGGTTAAAATCTACTCAGAAACCCCTGGCAGGGCGGTGAACCTCTTCGAGTATCAGAAACAGCTGGAAACCTTCTGGAAGAACAGGAACCCTTTTGAAAAAGGCAGTGGTTTCAAGCCCATGAAACGCTGGGAGCACTACTGGAGCTATCTGGCAGACCAGCAGGGGAACCTGCCCACTTCCGGGAAACTCTGGGAGAGCTGGAAATCAAAGCAAAACCTTACGGCCAGGGACCCGAATCCCGTGGCAAACTGGAGCTCGATAGGCCCCTCTGAAGTCGGGGTATTCTCCGGAAGGTTGCCTGGGACAGGCCGGCTGAATGCAGTGGCGGTGGACCCGAACAATCCGAACACCTGGTATGCAGGCGCACCTGCCGGCGGGATCTGGAAATCGACCAATGCCGGCCAGAGCTGGAGGAACCTGCTGGACAACTTCCCCCAAATCGGCGTTTCGGGGATTGCCATTGACCCCAACAATTCAAATATCATTTACATCGCCACGGGGGATGACGACGCAGCAGATTCCTACAGCGTCGGGGTTTTTAAATCCACAGACGGGGGCCAGACCTGGAATGAAACAGGGCTGAATCCTTCCAACACGAGTGAAAACTTCCTGATGAATGAAGTGGTGATCGACCCTACAAATTCTAATATCATCTGGGTGGGTTCCAGTGGGGGGCTCTACAAGTCGACAGATGCAGGTGCCACCTTTACCCGTGTACGGGGTGGCTACATATCGGATTTCAAGCTCAAGCCCGGGGACCCGCAGACCGTTTATGCCGTGTCGAATACCCACATCGGCGGGGCGGGCAACAGCGCCATTTTCTACAAGACCACCAACGGGCAGGATTTCGTGCAGATGGAAAGCCCGGTGCTGCCGACATCCGCGGGCAGGGTGGTGCTGGGGGTAACCCCTGCCAACCCGGAATTCCTGTATGTGCTGGCAGCCAATACAAGCAGCCAGAACTTTACCTACCAGGGGCTCTACAGGTCAGAGGACAGCGGGGCGACCTTCGTGGAGAGCCCCAATACGACCAACATCATGGAATCTTCCCAGGCGTGGTTTGACCTTGCCCTGGAAGTTTCCCCCACCAATGCCAATGAGGTCTACATGGGGTGCCTGAATATCTGGAAGAGCACGAACAAGGGGACTTCCTGGTTCCGGCTGAACCAGTGGTTCATCAATGACGACGCGTATACCCATGCAGACATCCATACCCTGAAATTCTTCAACGGAAAGCTCTTTGCCGGAACGGACGGCGGCTTCTATGTCTCGGACAACGGCGGGAGCACCTTCAGGGACTTAACGAACGGGATGGCTATCGGCCAGTTCTACAAACTGACCGTTTCCCCCAAGGATGCCCGTAAAATGATCGGCGGCCTGCAGGACAATGGCGGGCAGATCCTCAATCAGGGCAACTGGAACAATTACCACGGGGGGGACGGCATGGACAATGTGATCGACCCGAACAACGACAATATCGTCTACGGCTTCACCCAGTTCGGGGGCACCTTGAATATCTCCTCGGACTCGGGGCAATCCGTCGGCGTGGTCACCCCTCCCCGAAACGCCAATGGAAACCCGATCAGCGGAAACTGGATCACCCCCCTGGCCATTGCGTCGGATGGGGAAGTCTATTCGGGTTTCGACGGGGTGTACAAACTTGTCGGAAGTTCCTGGGAAAAAGTGTCGACCAACAATTTCGGGGGGATCGAACAGGGGGATGTGCTGGAAGACTTGATCGTGGACCCCACAAATCCCCAGGTCCTCTATGCAGCTGAAGACACCTTCGTCTATCGGAGCGACGACGGGGGGGCCACGTTTGCACCCTTCTTCAATGCAGACTACCAGATTTCCGATATCGCGGTGGATACCGATGACGGTTCGGCCATCTACCTCATTACCTCCCTGAGGGTGGGTATCCGACAGAGCACCCAGCTTAACTCGACCCAGCGCAAGGTTTGGAAGGTCCCCGTATTGCCTAACGGGGACCCGGGCAGGGAGGTGGACCTGACATTCGACCTGCCTCCGGACCAGGCGCTCTTTGCAATCGCCCACCAGGGCAGGCATACCGACAACCCCATTTACGTGGGGACGAACCTTGGGGTCTACCGCATCGATGACGCCATCATAGCCGCCGCGGAGGCCAGTGGCACGACCCCTGAGTGGGAACCTTATTTCGAAGGCCTGCCCAGCACGGCCGTCAGCGACCTGGAGATCACCCTGGATGATGAAGTCATCACTGCGAGCACCTACGGCCGGGGCGTATGGCAGTCCCCCATCCCGGTTCAGGTCCCCGATAACGACATCCGGTTGTTAAGCCTGACCCCTCCCAACGGGGCAGTCCTCTGCGGAAGCTTCACACCCGGGATCACCGTGGAAAACAATGGGATCAACCCCATAAATGCAATCGATATCACCTATTCCATCAATGGTGCGAACCAGCCCCCCTTTACCGAGCCGGTGAGCCTTCAAACCGGCCAGTCTGCGGGTATTGACCTGCCCTCTGTGAGCATTTCCCAGATCGGGGAAGTCCGGATCGACGTCACGGTCACCGTAGCGGGCGATGCCTTTTCAGACAACAATGCGATTTCCCATGTCTTTTATATCAATGCGCCCGAAAGCGCCAATGAAATAAACGACTTCGAAGGTCCCGGAACCGGCCTGCTCACCTACAACGATTCCGGCGACGGGGTCCTGTGGGAGAAAGGGGTTCCCTCGGGCACCCTTCTGAACCAGGCTTCTTCCGGCGCTGAAGTGTACGGCACAAACCTGGACGGGAACCACGGGGACGGAATCAAAGCGTACCTCTACACCCGGTGTTATGACCTGACCCAGGCGCTGGCCCCGGTCCTTAAATTCAGGATGGCCTACGACCTGGAACAGGACTTCGACATCGTATACGTACAATACTCCACGGACGAGGGGGCCACCTGGAATGTCCTGGGGT
Organism: uncultured Robiginitalea sp.; assembly: GCA_964624565.1. Taxonomy (GTDB): domain Bacteria; phylum Bacteroidota; class Bacteroidia; order Flavobacteriales; family Flavobacteriaceae; genus Robiginitalea. Next base: position 2,741 of record CAZUZE010000086.1, on the reverse strand, counting down.
CTGTGAACAGCCAGCCGAACTGGTACACGAGCGACCGGACCAACGAGAGCTCAGGGGAGGCAGACGACTGCCAGAACTGCCCGGGAGCCCAGTGGACGGGCACCAATGCCACGCTTACGGAATACGCCTATGATTTCCTGGCCAATGCGGCCCTTGGGGAGGCGGACCTGAGCGTGGAAACCAGCGTGATCTTTCGCATCGTGTTCCATTCGGACGCCCTTGAAAACCAGGAAGGCGTTGTGATCGATGACCTGGTCCTTGCCGGATTTGAGGATGACGCGGACGATGACAACGACGGGATCCCCGACGTGTCGGACAACTGTCCCCTGGTCGCAAACCCTGACCAGGCGGATACGGATGGCGACGGCCTCGGGGATGTCTGCGACCCGGATGACGACAACGACGGGATTGCCGACTTTGAGGACAATTGCCCGAAAGTGGCAAACCCGGGGCAGGAGGATGCCGACGGTGACGGGGTGGGCGATGCGTGCGATGACGATGAGGACAACGACGGCGTCCCCAACGACCTGGACAATTGCCCCGGTACGGAAACAGGCACAGTGGTCGGGCTCGATGGCTGTCCGGTCTTTACCCTGCCCGCCACAAACTTCCTGGTCCAGACCCAGGGAGAAAGCTGCCGCTCCAGCAACAACGGGGTGATCAGCGTGGAAGCAGCCCAGGCACTCGATTATATCGCCACCCTGAGCGGGAACGGCCCAGATGAGACCCGGAACTTTACCCAAACAGTAGCATTTGAGGGCCTTGCGTCAGGGACCTACACGCTTTGCCTTACGGTGGACGGGGAGCCCGATTTCCAGGTGTGCTACGACCTGGAGGTCCCACAGCCGGAAGACCTCTCAGTGAGTGGGAAGGTGAGTACCCTGGGGAAGGAGATCACCCTGGACCTGAAAGGGGGACGACGCTACAGCATCCTTCTAAACGGGCAGCAATACCAAACTACAGCCTCCCAGATCACCCTGAAGCTGGACCAGCCCGTAAACCAACTGGAGGTGCGCACGGACCTTGATTGCCAGGGGGTGTACACCCAGTCCATTTCGCTTACCGAACAGCCCCTTGCCCTGCCCAACCCGATAGACAGCGGGGATCTGCGAGTCTTTGTGCCGGCAGCGGACGGGGCGAAGATCCGGGTCCGCATGTTTACGGTAAGCGGCAGCAGCCTGCTGAACAAGGAAGTTGTATTGGAGAAAGGGGAGGTGCGGATTAATATGGATGGGTATGCACGTGGGATTTACCTGCTCAACGTGGCCCACGGAGACGAATTATACAGTTATAAAATCATCAAGAGATGAAAAAATCAAGTCTTTTAACCAGATACCTGATTTCCGGAATGACCCTGGCCCTGCTCTCCTGTGGGGGTGGCGGTGACAGCGGGGGTGATGACGGGGGTGACGGAGGGGGCAACCCGAATCCGGTCCCGGCCCCTTCCGCCGCTTCGCTGGTTTTCCCGGACAACAATTCAGAATGTACCGAAGGTGAAGTCGTAAGCCCGACCCAGAGCCGCGTGGAATTCCTGTGGAACGCCTCCCAAAACACGGACAGTTACCAGGTAAACCTCAGGAACCTGAACACGGGGTCCACTTCGGTCACAAACAGCACGGAGGCTGCTGCCCAGATCCTGCTGATCCGTGGGGTCCCGTATGAATGGTCCGTGGTATCCAGGGCCAACGGGACCACAGAAACAGCTACCAGCCCCACCTGGCGCTTTTACAATGCAGGGCCCGGCATCACCAATTATGCCCCGTTTCCGGCACAGGCCATTGCGCCCACACGCGGGGCAACCCTTCCGGCCACCACCTCCGTGGTCCTGGAGTGGAGTGGCAGTGATGTCGACAACGACATCGTCGGGTACACCCTCTCCTTCGGCACGCAAAACCCGCCCCCGGTATTCGAAGAGGGGCTTACTTCAACCACCCTGGAAACCGCCGTACAGGGGGGGAACACGTATTACTGGCAGGTGGCCACCACGGATTCGGCTGACAACGTAACAAATTCGGAAGTATTTGTCTTCCGGGTGGAGTAGGCGGACAGGGCGGTACAATTTTTGCAACAGAATAATAAATCTTTAAATCCAAAAAATGAATAAAAAGCATTTGATTTTAGCAATGGGCCTCGCCCTTGCCACGCCATTGACGGCACAGACGAGCTTCGAACTCCCTTCAGAATATTTGCGCAACAATACCACGGGTGGCGTCAACGACGGCCTTCCAGCCAACCTGGAAGGGTCTCCCTATCTGACAGATGATTTTATCAGGGGCACCGTTTATACCGAAAATGAAGCCCCGTATCCGGCCATGCTGCGGTACAACGCCTACCAGGATGAATTGCAGGTTCAGGGTGCCAACGGGATAGGGAGCCTTTTTATGCGGGATTACGTTTGGGCTGAACTCGGAGGCGAGACCTTCCGGATCGAGTCCTACGAGAAAGGCTCCGGGACGGCCAAAGGGTATTTTGTCGAAATGAACCAGGGGGAGACCCGCCTGTTGAAACGCTATCAGAAAGTCTTTATGGAAGCCGTGCCCGCATCTTCCTCATACAGCCAGGACAAACCCGCAAGGTTTGATGACGACATCACCTATTACCTGGCACGGGAAGGAAGCCCGGCAAAGGAAATAAAACTCCGAAAAAAGGACATAGAACAGCTCCTTGATTCCAAGGAGGCGCTGGACTTCATCAAAAAGAACAAGCTCAAGCTGAAGTCCGAAGAGGAGGTGCTGCAGCTC
>CAZUZE010000085.1:0-8488 GCA_964624565.1 uncultured Robiginitalea sp. | reverse complement strand
AAGGCCTGGTCAGTGTCGAGGAAGACATGAATTCCACCTACAAGTCCTTTAAACTACTGCAGGAACGCTGGAAGAAAGCAGGACCCATCCCCCGGGCGAATTACAACGACGTCTGGCGCACCTACCAGCACCACCTCGAAATCTTTTACGATTTTCTCTCGCTGAACCGGGAACTCAGGGACCTGGACTTTAAACACAACCTCGAAGAAAAGGAAAAGTTGTGCCAGAGGGCCGAAGCCCTGCTGGAAGAAGCTGATATCAACAAAGCCTTTCGGGAATTGCAGATCCTCCACAAAATATGGAAGGAGGACATCGGCCCCGTAGGAAAGGAACACCGCGAGGCGATCTGGGAGCGCTTCAGCGAGGCGACGCGAAAAATGCACGAACGCCGGCAGGCCCATTTCCAGGAGATGGACAGGCGCCTGCAACAGAACCTGGAGGAAAAGAAAAAAATAATCGGGCGGATCGAAGAAATCAGCGCCGTTGTTGCGGGGAACCACAAGGAAATCCAGAGACAAATCCGGGAAATCGAAGGGCTCAGGGACCAGTTTTTCAAGGCCGGCAGGGTTCCCCAGAAGGACAACGAAGCCACCTGGGCAGCCTTTAAGGCGGCCGTCAGGCAGTTTAACCGCAGTAAAAATGCCTTTTACAAGAACCTCAAAAATGAACAGCAGAAAAACCTGGACCTGAAGAAAGCCCTTTTAAACAGGGCCCTGGAATTAAAGGATTCGGATGACTGGGAGGCCGTTACCCCGGAAATGAAGAAAATCCAGCGGGAGTGGAAGGAGATCGGACACGTGCCCCGGAAATATTCAGATGCCATCTGGAAGGAATTCAAAACGGCCTGCAACTACTATTTTGACCGCCTGCACAAAAGCAGGAACAGTGCCTTTGCAGAAGAGAAAAAGAACCTCGAACTAAAGTCCGCCCTCCTCGAGGAGGTCCGGAGTTTTCAGCTGAGCGGGGACCGGGAGAAGGACCTGAAGGCGATACAGGGATTTATCGGCACATGGAACGGGATCGGGCATGTCCCCAGGGATAAGAAAAACGTCATGTCGAGGTTTTTCAAGATCCTGGACGCCCTGTTCCGAAAGATGGGGGTGGGGAAACAGGAAGCCGAAATCATCATGTACGGAAACCGGATTGCAGACCTTTCGGAAGAAGAGGACTCCCGGGCTATCGAGCGCGAAAGGCAGTTCGTGCGGAAGAAAATTGAAGAGTCCCAGGCCGAAATACGCCAGCTTGAAAACAACATGAACTTCTTCTCTGAGCCCTCCGAAGACAACCCAATGGTCAAAGAGGTGCTGGAAAATATCGAAAAGAAGAAAAAAGGCCTGGAGGCGTGGCAGGCCAAGCTCAAAAAACTCAACATCCTGAGGAACACCCTCAAAAGTGAATCGGAGGCACAGGAGGCCCGGGAGGCGGACCCGCCTGAGGACGGGAACTGAAAACCGCGTTAGGCCCCTTCCGGCTCGGGTTCTGCGTACAGGTCAAACTCGGCGGCCCCTGTGATGCGAAGGTCTGCAAACTCCCCCAGCCGGAGGTAGTATTTGGAGGCATCGACCAGGACCTCATTGTCCACATCCGGGGAGTCGAATTCCGTACGGCCGACAAAATACCCCCCTTCCACCCGGTCGATCATGCATCGGTATACCCGGCCGACACGAGCCTGGTTTGCTTCCCAGGATATCTGGGACTGAATTTCCATAATTTCATCGGCCCGCTGCTGCTTCACCGCCTCGGGAACGTCATCATCGAGGGCAAAGGCGTGGGTTTGCTCCTCGTGGCTATAGGTAAAGCAGCCGAGGCGCTCAAACCGCTGCTCACGAACCCATTCCCTTAGCAGCTGAAAATCCGCCTCGGTTTCACCGGGATATCCGACAATGAGGGTCGTCCGGATGGCGATCCCCGGGACTTCCCGCCTGAAGGTCTCCAGGAGGGCGTTCGTTTTTTCGCGGGTGGTACCCCGCCTCATGCTCTTGAGGACCGGGTCCGAAATATGCTGCAGGGGAATATCGATGTAGTTGCAGACTTTCCGCTCGGTGCGCATGACTTCCAGCACATCGAGGGGAAAACCTGTCGGGAAGGCGTAGTGCAGCCGGATCCACTCGATGCCCTCCACCCTGCACAGGGCACGGAGCAACTCTGACAGGGCCCTTTTTTTATAAAGGTCCAGGCCGTAATAGGTAAGGTCCTGAGCGATCAGGATAAGTTCGCGTACGCCTTTGGAGGCCAGGGTCTCCGCCTCGGCGACGAGGGCTTCGATGGGAGTACTCCTGTGGGAGCCCCTCATCAGGGGTATCGCACAGAAGGAACAGGGGCGGTCACACCCTTCTGCAATTTTCAGGTAGGCGTAGTTGGCAGGGGTGGTCATCAGGCGTTCGCCAACGAGCTCATGCCTGTAATCGGCCCCGAGCGCCTTTAAAAGCCTGGGCAGGTCCCGGGTACCGAAATAGGCGTCCACATTGGGGATCTCCTTTTCCAGGTCGGGTTTGTAGCGTTCGCTTAAACAGCCGGTGACAAAAACCTTATCGATGCGCCCTTCCTCCTTTTCGCGAACCTGCTCCAGGATGGTATTGACACTTTCCTCTTTGGCATTTGCGATAAAACCACAGGTGTTGATCACCACGATATTGCCCTTCCCCTCGTGGACGACATCCTTCTGGCTGGCGCGAAGCTGTCCCATCAGAACCTCCGAGTCATACAGGTTTTTGGAACAACCCAGCGTAATCACGTTAATGCGGTTCTCAGTGCGCTTCCTGGTTCTCATAAGGCCTTTATTGGCCGCAAAAATACGATATACCCGTGTTTTGTCGATTTTTTAAACGGAAATATCGCGTTTTGACGTTTGTATTGTATGAAAAGGTTGCCAATATCAAGGTCACAGGCATTGCGGATGGGCATCAACATGGCCCTCACCTGCCTGATACTCCTCTCGTGTTCCAGTGAAGAAGCCGGGACGGAGCCGGATTCGGGAAATCCCCCTGACCTGGCCGAACCCCTTTACTTTCCCCCAAACCTCGCTGGCGACTCCTGGGAAACCGTATCGATGGAGCGCCTGAACTGGGATGCAGCTTCGGCCACGAGCCTGAATACCTTCCTGGAAGCGAGCGGAACCCAGGCCTTTCTGATCCTGAAGGATGGGAAAATCGCGATGGAGTCCTATTTCGGCACGTTCTCCAGGAATGACCTCTGGTACTGGGCCTCTGCGGGAAAAACACTTACGGCCGCCCTTGTGGGTATTGCCCGGGCGGAAGGGAAGCTCTCCCTGGAGGACCGCACTTCTGAGTATCTGGGTGAGGGCTGGACCACCGCCCTGCCGGAGAAGGAAGAAAAAATCCGGATTGTCGACCAGCTGCGCATGACCAGCGGACTGGACGAGAACATCTTTGAATGCACCACGCCGAATTGCCTGCAGTTCAAGGCAGATGCCGGAACGCGCTGGGCCTACCACAACGGACCCTACACCCTGCTTCAATCCGTTATATCCAATGCGGTATCCCAGGATTTCAGCAGCTATTTCAACGCCCGCCTTCGCAATCGCATCGGCATGGACGGCTTCTGGATCGCCCAGGGTGAAGGCAACAACATCTACTACAGCAGTGCCCGGTCCATGGCGCGCTTTGGCCTCCTGATCCTGGGTAAGGGCACGTGGGACGGGGAGGCGGTACTGACAGACAGGGACTACTTCAGGGACATGCTTCGCCCCTCCCAATCCATGAACAGGGCCTATGGGTATCTTTGGTGGCTGAACGGGCAGGACAGCTTCATGGCCCCCGGAACCCAGGCGGTATTTACCGGAAACCTGATCCCTTCGGCACCGGACGACCTGGTCGCGGCCCTGGGGAAAAATGACCAGAAACTCTATATAGTTCCTTCCCTGAACCTGGTAGTGGTCCGGATGGGCAATGACTCTGGGGAAGCCCTTCTGGGGCCTTCGAGCTTTGACAACGCCCTCTGGCAACAGCTTGCCCAATTGATGAGGCTCTGACCCCCACGATTTCTATTCGTATCCCGGGGGAGCTTTTCGAACTGGCTGCAGGGCTTCATAGGCATAAGCGATCTGAAAGGCCAGCGGAATCTGGAACCCCCTGACGATTATGGTCAGTCCCACAGGTTCCCCGCTTTTCCGATACCCCATGGGAACAGTGAGGGCGGGATTCTCCGCCACTGCGGCATACCCGGCATGCCTGTTGTTAATGGACAGGATGCCGTCCAACTGGTTCGCCTCCCAGGGCTGGTCAAAAAACGCATCGCCGCTCTCCTTCAGGCCTTTTTTTATCTTTTCGAATTCTTCCTCCGTGGTGGCATCCTCAAGGATCCCTTCCAGCAACTGTTGGCCATAGGGGATCCTCAGGTCGGGATCCTCCCGGTTAAAGGCGACGACATCGGCTACAGAACGCACCCTTACCGCACTGGTGTCCCGCACCTGGGTGTTCAGGTATTCGGGAAGGTCTTTTTTCATATCCAGGTTCAACAGGGTCAGGAACCCTTCCAGTTCCACCTCCGGCGCCTTGAATTCGAAGATCCTGGCACCGGCACGCCGGAGGTTCTCCACCGTCTCCCGGTACAGGGTGTCGGACTCCATCAAATCCTTGAAAACCCCCAGTCGGAGGCCGCCTATTGCATTGGGCGTGGGTTTGAGGTACCAGTCCTTTCCCCAGTTCACGTTGAAAGCCTTGGGGTCCAGGACGTCATAACCCATCATGGCGTCCATCAGGATGGCGGCATCGGTCACATTCCGGGTCATGGGGCCGGGGGTATCGAGGGTGCCCGAAATGGGCACGATTCCCCTCCGGCTGAGCATCCCGACCTTGGGTTTGAGCCCGACCAGGGAATTCTGGCTGGAAGGCGAGAGGATGGACCCCGAGGTTTCCGTACCCACGGCGGCCATGGCATAGCCCGCCGCCATGGCCGTGCCGCTTCCCGAACTCGAGCCCCCTGTTTCAAAAACCCTGCGCCCATAGGGGTTGAGTGTCTGCCCCCCCACGGCGCTGTAGCCCACGGGGCAGCCGCTGCACATGTAATACGCCCATTCGCTGAGGTTCACCTTACCCATAATAAGGGCACCCCGCTCCCTGAGGCGCTCCACGATATAGGCATCCCCGGTCCGGTTTTCCATCAGGGCGATGGCCCCTGCCGTGGTATGCATCCCTTCGGTGTTTATGTTGTCCTTCAGCAGGACCGGCATCCCGAAGATCGGGTGACGCTCTTTGGCCGGGTCTGCCTGCAACTCCGAATCCCGGAGCCTGGCCTCCCGGATGACATCGGCATTCAGGGCCAGTACCGTGTTGAGGGTAGTGGCGTTGTCGAGCTCAAATTTATAGATGCGGTAGAGGAAAAACCGGGTGAGGTCCTCATAGGTAAAAGCCCCGTCCCGGATTGCCTGCTGTACTTCGGGGATCGTCCGCCCCATGATCATCGGGTGGAGGCGCTCGTACACCGCCCCGGACATCTTGGAAACCTCCGGGTAGAGGGGCAGGAACACCTCGTTTTTATCCAGTACTTTGGATTGTATCAGCTTGTACTGCATACGGGCGATCGGGTGATCCGCGTTGGCCAGAAGCTCGGCCGATTCGTCATAACGGGTCCAGAGCTGTCCTTCTTCCGGGGCCGCTTCTTCCCCCTCAGGGGCCATCTCTGCCGCCGGGGGCACTGCAGTGCTTTCATCGACCGCATCCGGGGCCGGGGTGCCCGTGCCCTGTTTACAGGCCGAAAACAAAATGCCAATCCCCAATAGCAGGAGGTATGCACTTTTTAAGGGGGAATTCATTGTTTGGTTCGTCGGGTCCATTTTTCTATGTTTTGCTGGTTCATTCGCACAAATTCGTCCTTTCCCTCCAGGGCCGCCAGGGATTTTGAGCGTTCTGCGGCCTCTATGGCTTCGGGATACGAGCCGAGGCCCTCGAGTATGAGGGATTTTACCCTGTAAAAATAATAGGTGTCTCCCCCGAATTGAAGGGATTTATCGATATAGTCCAGGGCGCGGCCAAAATCCCTCCCCTCCTCCTGCAGGTACCGGGCCGCCTCGTAATAGGTCTGGGCTGTGGGTTTGCCGGCCAGCGCCTGGCTTATCTGCTGCTCCATCAGGGCCCGGGTATCCACCGAAAGGGGGATACGGACACAGGTCGTATCCCAGATCAGGAGCAACTGCAGGCCATTGTGGGTGATATGGTCGAAGGTGATGAGGAAGTTTTCCTGGGGTTCTGGCCAGGCCTCCGGGACCACCCGGAACCGGATCAAATCATTTGCCGGGGAGTACGCATCCCGCCCATCTCCCCAAAGGGTGGTGTCCTTGTGAATAACCACCTCCCAGAAGGCCTCCTGCGGAAACGCATAGAGGGCATAGGTTCCGGCCGGGACCAGGTCCTGCCCTACCTTCATGTCGTGGGAGAGGGAAATCTTTGTGGATTCATTGGCACCCACCCGCCAGATCCGGCCATAGGGGACCAGTCCCCCGAAAACCTCGCGGTCCCTGACAGCCGGGCGGGAATACCGTACCCGCACCCGGCTCAGGCCCACTTCCTGGACCACCTCCTGATACGGGCTGGCCCTTGGGTGCGCCAGCTGTGCGTTTCCAACGAAGGCGCAACACACCAGTAAGGGAATCAGGAACACCCTCATTTGCGGGTGCTGAAAAAGGAATCGACAAATTCGAATTTATTGAAGACCTGCAGGTCTTCAATGCCTTCCCCCACCCCGATATATTTTACGGGGATCCTGAACTGGTCGGAAATACCGATTACCACCCCCCCTTTGGCTGTTCCGTCCAGCTTGGTTACCGCCAGGGCGGTCACTTCCGTTGCCTTTGTAAATTGCCGGGCCTGTTCAAAAGCATTCTGGCCCGTAGAGCCATCGAGCACGAGCAGCACTTCATGGGGCGCGTCGGGCAGCACTTTTTGCATCACCCTTTTGATCTTGGAAAGCTCGTTCATCAGGTTGACTTTATTGTGCAGCCGGCCGGCCGTATCGATGAGCACCACATCTGCCTGCTGGCTGACGGCCGCACTCACGCTGTCGAAGGCCACAGAAGCCGGGTCGCTGCCCATTTTCTGCTTGATCAGGGGGACTCCTACGCGGTCGGCCCAGATCTGCAGCTGGTCGATCGCAGCCGCGCGGAAGGTATCCGCCGCCCCGAGGACCACTTTTTTACCCTGTTTTTGAAACTGGGCGGCGAGTTTGCCAATAGTCGTGGTTTTTCCGACCCCGTTCACGCCGACCACCATAATCACGTAGGGTTCTCCCCGGTCGGGGATCGCGAATTCGGCTTCATTGCCCGTATGGGTCTCGGAGAGCAACCCGGCGATCTCCTCCCTCAATATCCGGTTCAACTCATCAGTGCCCACGTATTTGTCCCTGGCCACGCGGGCCTCGATCCGCTTGATCACTTTTAAGGTGGTTTCCACCCCCACGTCCGAGGATACCAGGATTTCCTCCAACTCGTCGAGCACCTCATCGTCCACCCGCGATTTTCCCACCACGGCTTTGCTGAGTTTGTCGAAAAAACTGGTTTTGGATTTTTCCAGGCCTTTGTCCAGACTCTCCTTTTTGTCCGATGAAAATATTTTCTTAAACAGGCTCATAGGCAATCGGCTATGCTAACAAAGATAGTATTTTAAAGGGTTTGGAGCCTTGTCGGCAAGCGGGAAACTCCCCCGGGTTGAGGGCAAAAAAAAAGCCGCTTTCCAGAGGAAGGCGGCCCAAATCATTTCCGTAAGGGTATTCCTATTTGCTGGAAAGCCATTCGTTCACCATTTCAGGTGACATAACGGATTCCACAAAGGTGTAGGCACCTGATTTCTCAGATTTAACCATCTTGATGGCTTTTGTCAAACGCTTTGAGGAAGACTGAAGTGATGCTACCGTTTTCTTTGCCATGATACCTTATTTTATCTCTTTATGAACTGTCATCCGTTTGAGGATGGGGTTGAATTTCTTGATCTCCATCCGGTCAGGGGAGTTCTTCTTGTTCTTGGTGGTGATATACCGTGAAGTTCCGGGCATGCCGGATTCTTTATGCTCCGTGCACTCAAGAATCACCTGTACTCTGTTGCCTTTTTTTGCCATGGTCCTCGCTTTAGCAATTTATTTGGTCAGCATTCCTTTTTGCTTCGCCTCCTTGAGCACTGCAGAAATTCCCTTTTTGTTGATCGCCTTCAGGGCGCGGGTGGAAACCCGGAGGGTAATCCAACGATCTTCTTCGGGAATGTAAAACCGCTTCTTGGAGAGGTTTACATCAAACCGCCTCCTTGTTTTGTTGATCGAGAAGGAAACATTGTTCCCGAACATCGCCTTTTTCCCTGTGATTTCGCAGACTTTTGACATTGCGCTCTTGTTACTTAGTTCAAAACAGGGTGCAAATTTACAGCATTTTTATCGCACGCCCAAACTTCTTTTTCAGAATTTTAGGATTTCCTGCTGCATCAATTCCATGGCCTTATGTACGGATTTTTGCACGACCCGGTCGCGGTGGTTTCCCATGGTAAAC
>CAZUZE010000084.1:0-8523 GCA_964624565.1 uncultured Robiginitalea sp. | reverse complement strand
GAGGTTGGGAAAACCGGGCCAAATGAACGGCTGGCCAAACTAAGGAGCCTGAAAAAGGCCCTGGAGACTGATTTCAAACAGCCCATACGCAACGCCCTGTATGCAGACTTCAAAAAACCCTTTCTCGAAACCGACCTGACGGAAATCTATCCCGTGTGCTCGGAAATCAAACTGGCCGAGCGGAACCTCAGGGACTGGATGCGGCCCAAAAATGTGAGTAGTCCCCTGCCCATGATCGGGTCCAAATCGTATATCGAATACGAATCCAAAGGGGTATGCCTGATCCTCTCCCCCTGGAACTTTCCCCTGAACCTGACTTTTGGCCCGCTGGTTTCGGCCATTGCCGCAGGCAACTGCTGCATCCTGAAACCTTCGGAAGCAACCCCGGCCACCAGCCAGGTGATGCAGGAAATTATAAGCACCCTGTTCGATCCGGCTGAAGTGGTCCTGGTCCAGGGGGAAGTCGAGACGGCCAAAGCCCTGCTGGAGCTGCCCTTTCACCACATATTCTTCACAGGGTCCCCGGCCGTGGGCAAACGCATCATGGAAGCCGCTTCCCGCAACCTCACCTCGGTTACCCTGGAGTTGGGCGGTAAGTCCCCGGCATTTGTCGATGGCACTGCCTCCATGGACACTACAGCCCGCAGGCTGACCTGGGGGAAATGCCTCAATGCAGGGCAGATCTGTGTGGCACCGGACTATGTCCTGGTCACAGAAGCCGCCAGGGACCCTTTGGTGGCAGCCTTAAAAAAACAACTCGGCGCATTCTTTCCCGAAGGTGCCTCCACCTCGGGGAGTTACTCGAGGATCATCAATGCCGGGCATTACAAGCGCCTTTTGGATTCCCTTCAGGACGCGGTTTCCCGCGGGGCTGAAATCCTCCACGGGGGTGCATCGGACCCTTTAGACAATTTTATCGAACCTACCCTTGTCGGCGGGGTCCCGGAGGATGCCCGCCTGCTGCAGGAAGAGATTTTCGGGCCGGTGCTCCCGATCGTTACGGTAAAAGATGCGGCAGAGGCCATCGCCTTTATCAACCGCAAACCGCGTCCGCTTGCCCTGTATACGTACAGCACTGATAAACAGGTCATCCGACAGATCCGGGAAAACACCCGCTCGGGCAGTGCCTGTATCAACCACAATGTCGTTCACTACTCCAACCACTACCTGCCCTTTGGAGGCGTTAACAACAGCGGGATAGGAAAAGCCCACGGGTACCATGGGTTTCTCGCCTTCTCCAATGAACGGGCCACGGTGCGACAGTATACCCCCAGCAGCATCGAACTGCTGATGCCCCCCTATACCGGCCTGAAGCAGCGCATGGTCGATGCCACCCTCCGATGGTTTAAGTAAAGGGATCCGCCCGTTCCGTAATTTTGTTTAATCTTTAACATCTATTGTTAAACATTATTCCTACTTTGGTCATGGAATTAAGCGAGGTACCCATGTTCGGACTTTTTAAGAAGAAATCCCAAAGCGAAAAATTACAGGACGCCTATAAAAAACTCATGGCAGAGGCCCACAAACTCTCCCAGGTGAACCGGGCCGCAGGCGATGCCAAATACGCGGAGGCCCAGGAGGTCCTGTCAAAACTGGAAGCACTTGAGGGCAACGCCTAGTTGCCTGTAACCAAACACCAAAATAGCGATGCTCGATAACGCACTTACAAATACACTTTCCCGCAACGGATTCCACCTGGAGGAAATCGGGGATGACCATATTCTTACAGGGATGGAAACCCCCCTTAAACCCGACGCTTTTGAACTGAGCGATGCGGAAAAAAAGTTGAAAATCGCCCATTACTTCGAACGCATTATGGACGTGCTGGGACTGGACCTGACCGATGACTCCCTGAGCGGGACCCCGAAACGGGTGGCCAAAATGTATGTGGAGGAGATTTTCTCGGGCCTCAACCCCGCAAATAAACCATCTGTGACCCTGTTTGAGAACAAATACAGGTACAACCAGATGCTCGTTGAGAAGAACATCACCTTCTACTCAAATTGCGAGCACCATTTTGTTCCCATTTTCGGCAAAGCCCACGTGGCCTACATATCTTCCGGCAAAGTCATCGGGCTTTCGAAACTCAACCGCCTGGTGCAGTACTTCGCCAAAAGGCCGCAGGTACAGGAGCGGCTGACCAACCAGATCGGCACTGAATTGCAGCAGGTTCTCCAGACCGAAGATGTGGCCGTGATCCTGGACGCAAAGCACATGTGCGTCTGTTCGCGGGGGATACAGGACGACAGTTCCACTACCGTCACCTCTTTCTACGGTGGCGTTTTCAACCGGGCTGAAAAAATCGCAGAGCTAAACAACTACCTGCAGGGCTGATCCCGATTTCAACAGACCTTTTTATGGCCTGGACCGCCTGGTTATTGCTCGTGGATGCCCTGATGGCTGGGGTGATCCTGGCGGTGCAGTTGGTCGTTTACCCCGGGTTTGCCTTCTTCCGCCCGGAGGACCTTCGCAAATGGCACCAGGAGTATACCCGTCGCATTACCGTTCTGGTAGCCCCTTTGATGGTCGCCCAGCTCCTGGGGGGCCTCTTCTGGAGCCTCTCCCGGCCAGCCCTGGCCCCGGTGTTGTATCTGGCGACAATCGCCCTGCTATGGGCCCTTACCTTTCTCTTTTTCGTCCCGCTACACAGGCGGATTTCAAAGGGAGCGGCCGACAGAAGCACAATGCGGAAGCTGGTGCGGCTCAACGGGATACGGACACTCCTCTGGCTTTTTGCCCTGATATGGCACCTGCTCGATTCCGAAATTGCGACAGGCTGATCACGGGCTTTGATTAAGGCGGATATTGGAATATCTTTGATCAGGCGCCTGTACCTGCCTGGTCCGCCGCAGGAAACATTAGTCAAAGACCCGTTTCTATGAGAATTGCATTTCTGCTGCTTATCATTGTCCACGCCGTAATTCACATCTTCTGGTTCGCCCATTCCTTTGGATGGGCCGATCTGGCCTACTTCCAAAAAGACATCCCGGGGATGGTCGGTTTTAGCTGGTTGCTCTCGGCCCTCTTCTTTATCGCATCGGCTGTACAGCTTTGGAAGCGAAAATTAAACTGGTTCCACCCGGCCCTTATCGGGGTCCTGATCTCACAGATGTGGATTTTTTCCAACTGGGAAGACACCAAACTGGGTTCCCTTGCCAACCTCGTCATCATGGCCGGGATCCTGGTAGGGTATTCGAAATCCCGCTTCGAGGGGTTGTTTCTGGAGGACGTACAGGCGACTTTTGAAAACCTGAGGATCTCGGGAACCCCCCTTCAGGAGGAGGATCTGGAACACCTTCCCGCCCCGGTGCAACAGTACATCAGGCGCAGCGGGGCCCTTGGAAAGCCGAGGATCGAGAACTTCTTCCTTGAATTTGAAGGGGAGATGCGACGGGAAGGAGCACCCTGGTTTGGGTTTACCTCCCGGCAGTACAATTTTGTCCCGCGCCCGAAAAGGTTCTTTTTTATGAAGGCGCGGGTAAAGGGGATCTCCACGGAAGGCTATCACTCCTATGAGCCCCCACGGGCGGGAATGGTGGTGAAAGCCCTGTCGATGTTTCCCGTGGTCCGTACCGATGCCCCTGAGATGTTTCCCACGGAATCGGTTACCTTCCTCAATGACCTCTGCCTGTTTGCCCCGGGGGCACTCGTAGACGACCGACTCACCTGGGAACCCCTGGACAGCCATAAAGTCCGCGTGCTGTTTTCGATAAAAACGACAACCGTTTCAGCCATCCTCTATTTTGACGCCTCTGGCGACCTTGTGGATTTCAAATCGGAAGACCGCCTCAATGTGGACAAGAACAGGCGATACCCATTTAGTACGCCGGTGCGCGATTACCGGGAATTTTCAGGGATCCGGGTGCCATCCTATGGAGAGGCGGTCTGGCATTACCCCGACGGGGAATTTGTCTACGGAAAGTTCAGGGTGAAAGCGATCTCGTACAATGTAACCGGGCTGCCCGCCTGAAAGACCGCCAGGGACTTTTGGGGCTTCCTTCAAAAGAGTCGCGGGAATCATTGTTCATTATTTAGAATCATTCTATATTTGGCGTGTTTATTTTTCGAATGCTGCCCGGGCTGTTTTACCCGGGCGGATCGTATAATCCCTCTCCAAACTCCAAAAACGCAATGAAACTAAGCAACAGACAAATACACAGGGACGTCGCGTATTTCTACGTGGGCCTGATCCTCGCCTTTTCCTTTTCAGGGATCATCCTGAACCACCGGCAGAGCTGGTATCCGACGGAATACGCCTATGAGTCTGAAGAAGTGGAGTTGAAAATGCCCGGCACGGAACTGACGGAAGAAAAAGTGCGGGAACTGGTGGCCGCCTACCCCCTGGAGTATCAAAGCCACCGCCTGCGTGGAACGAGCCTCAGGATTGATTTTTCGGGCAATAACATAATGGAAATCAACACTGAAAACGGCAAAGGGGTCCTGGAAGCGCGGCGTACGGTTCCCTTTCTCGGGCACACCATAAAACTCCACAAATCCACCGATACCGCCTGGATCTGGTACTCCGATATTTTCGGGGCGGCCATGATCCTGATCGCCATTACCGGGATGATGATCCCCATGGGCAAGAACGGTTTTAACAAGCGGGGCTGGAAACTGATGCTCGCGGGGTTGGTATTTCCGTTGCTCTTCCTTTTTGTTTTATAGGAATTTGGGGCAGGCTTGGGGAACCCCTCCCCCACCCGTCTTCAAATTAATCATCCTTCCTGAGAAGGCCTTGCACTTCTGACCGCAATAAGGACATTGAGGAAGAAATCCTCTCATAAATCCTATTCCTCCAGATTCCGGATCGCTTCCATGACCATCAGGAGGTCTGCGCCGGGGTCCCGGGCGATATGCCTGAAAAACTCCTGTCTTCCCCTGGGATAGTCCAGTTCAATATCCACCGGGATCCCCCGGTTTTCGTATATCGCGCCATCGAGGTCCGTAAAGAGTTCATTGGAAAGGGCAAAATCCCAGCCGTTGGGCAGTTTCTTTTCCAGGGCGGTTGAAAGGGCTCCCGAAGTGGCAGTGCCTACCCTTCGCACGTGGGGTAGGGAGAGGCTTGCCAGGGCAAGGGTCTCGGCCGCACTCCCAGTCTGGGGGGAAGTCAACAGGTAAACCGGCTTCAGGAACGGCGCGTCGCCTGCTTCGAGCCACACTTCCTGAACCGGGCCAAGGCCATCAGGGCCTTTCAAGCGCTCCAGAGCTACTTTTCGGCGGGTATCGTTAAAGTGGCTGAGGATCTCAAAGCTGACCGCATCCTGTCCGCCCCCGTTAAAACGAATATCCAGGATGATACGCCCGGAACCCCCCAGATCGGCCATCACCTGTTTCATCACTTTCCGGACCCCCTCCACTTCCTTTTCGATATAGGTGCCTTCATCCATGGCCTGGAAGGTCTCCGCATAGGCATCGACATATCCCATTTGCGCAATCATCGAGCGGGGAATCTCCAGCTCTGCAAACAACCACATCGCCTTTATCTGCACGTAGCCCGTATGTTCGTCGAACATACCCCACCGCATCAGGGTGGATTGCTCGGTCAATTCCCGTGACAGGAAGGTTTTTGATACGAGGTTGGCGATCTCAAAATCCCCGTATTCCCTCTGATCTGCTGATTCATCTGGCGTTTCCGGTTCCCCGCGACTGGATTGCTGACGCAGGTAAAAGTCCGGATCGGCCTGCAGGTACCCGTGGTTATCGCCGAGGAGTTCCAGGGTTTCTTCCAGAACCTCGTACAGGCGAAGTTCGGTGGGCTCTTCCAGTATTTTGGCCCGTTGTTGCTCATAGAGCCCCGGCCAGTCAATGCCATTCAGCGCCATGAAGGCATAGTGGTCGGAAAGGGTCCTGGCAAAGACCTCAAAGTTGAATATCGGGTCGGCCGCCTGATCATAAGGCAGGGAAACGTTGCAGGGCCCGGGCAGCGTAGCAGACCTCAGAAAACGGTAGGTCAGCACCCCTTTATCCAATAGGAGGGTATCCCCGGAGACTTTCAGGGCGGTGCCGAAATCCGTAAGGGGTCCCGACCGAAAGGGGATGCATGCCAGGGGGTTACTGTGAAAATACGAATACGTGCTGTCCTTATCGATATGCAGTACCCAACCCGATTCGGGAGACGTCCACACCCCATGAAACCCATTTTTACCGGCTTCCTTATAGCTACATGAAATAAGCAGCACCAGGAGCCCCAGGGACAAACAGGTGCTGAAGTTGACATTCCCGCGCAGGTGCAATCCCTTCATAGCTTCCCATTTAACAGGTCCTCCGAATGCGGCGTACAGCAACGCCGCATTTAGTGGACCGATACAATGAAAAGACTCAGGCATGTGGAATGTGTTACAGCTGCCCTGTATCCGTGGGGACGGAACCCTAGACCTTGAGCGTAAGCATATCGGCCATGCCAAAAGCCCCAAAGATCCCCTGGTGGATCTTGTCCAACTGGTCGTTGTAGGGCTGTATATGCGTCCCCATGCCCATGTTGTCCACAACGGTTCTGACAGGCCTTTCTCCAGCCGGGGTGTCTATAAGGTCTGCTATGGCCACCGCGACATTCTGCGGGTCCTGGGAGGGATTGCCGGCCAGTGCCCCTTCAAAGCTTTCGAATAGTTGTCGGGGCCCGTTGACCATTTCCCCATAGCCTTTATCCCTGGTTGTATCCGATGGGTAGATTAGATTGTCCATAAAGGATGTCGGATACCCACCCGGTTCTACAATACAGGAATCCACCCCAAAACCGGAGAGCTCAATCCTGTAGTTCTGAGCCAGGGCCTCCACGGCCCATTTGGACGCATTATAGGGTCCGTAGAACGGGAGTGCCATCCGGCCCAGGATACTTGAAACAAGGATCAACAACCCGGAACCCTGTTCCCTTAAATGCGGCAGGGCGGCCCGGTTTACCCGTTGGACCCCATAGACATTGATATCAAAGAGGCGCTTGAAATCATCTATCGTGAAATTTTCCTGAATTCCCAGGACCCCGACACCCGCATTATTGATCACGACATCAAGCCCGCCGAGAAGTTCGATACTCCTGGAGACGGCACGGTCGACACTTGCATCATCCGTTACGTCCATGTCTACGATATGGGCTCCGAGGGAAGCCAGCTCTTCGGCAACATCCTTGTTCCTGGTGTTTGAATTTCGCATTGTGGCTGCTACATTCTTCCCCCTTTTTAATAGTTCCTTTACAGTGAGTGCCCCGAAGCCCCCACTGGCTCCTGTAATTAAAATGTTACGTGTCATTTTTTATTGGTTTTGATTATTATTTTAAGAGTTTAAAGGCATGCGTCCAGTGATTCTCCCGGAATCCGGGGATACACCAAAGCATACAAAGGGGCTCAATGGCCCTGGCTGCCGTTGAACTCCCCATGTCTTCGCAATCCCATCCGAACAATTCCACAATTTGGGCTACTGCTTCCTTGGCGTTTTGGTCATTGCCGCAAATAAACATCGTTGGCCTTGTTCCGAAATCGGGGTTGACCATTTTGGCACTCCCGACACTGTTGAACGCCTTTACGAAATTTGCTTCGGTAAAGAATTTTTCCAGGGATTCCATCAAAGACTCATTCTGACGGGTAAAAAAACGCAATACCCCGTTTTCGGGAGGGCTATCTGAGATTGGATTGGTCGCGTCCATGATCGTTTTGCCCATAAGGTTCTCTTTGTCTATTAATCCCAGGGCCTCGCTCGCTGCGGTTCCCTTGACGGCAAGCACCAACAAGTCCCCGAAGGAAGCAGCCTCATCAAAAGAGCCGACGGATGCGCCCGCTGCCTCGCTGGCGTTCCATTGCCTGAGGTTTTCCTGGTTTCGGGTCCCCAGCATGACCTTGTAGCCATATTTTAAAAAGCCCGCTGCCAGTGTTTTGGCTACGATTCCCGAGCCTATGATTCCAATTTTTTTCATGGTAAATGGATTTAATTTTTATTGTTTGTACATACAATTATTTTAGGCAAAATTTTTATTCCAGTTTTTGGGTTGATGAATAGATTTCCGAGGTCAGCTTAACCGCATATTCCTTACCCAGAACCTCTGTGTACCTGTTGTAGAGGTTTTGCCAGCATTTCTTAAGATCTGGCTGCATTGCCTGGCCGGCAACGGTTGAAAAGACCTCGGTACTTCTTCCGGCCGACTTTCGTTCCAACAGGCCCCGGTACTCCATTTTCTCAATAAGCCGCGTAACCGTTGATGGGGTCAACTGCATATGCATGCTGAGCTCCTTTGGTTGGATGCCCTGCTTTTCGTTCACTGTCATCAACAAAAAAGCATAGGAGGAACTCAGCCCGGTTCGTGCGAATTCCTCATCCGAGATCTTTGTCATGACCCTGCACAAAGCGTTCGCCGAATAATATAAACAAGTGCAAAATTTTGATTTAACTTCTGCCATATGTTGACAAAGATAATTAATTTGTTTGTACATACAAATTTTTATGATTCCTGAATATTCAGGATTCTCAACGGCCCCGGAAATGAAACATTGGGTGTTTCAGACTTGCCTACTTGTCCCACTGGACAAAGTTTGCCAA